>CAZUFQ010000267.1:0-8291 GCA_964618735.1 uncultured Enterobacteriaceae bacterium | reverse complement strand
AACGGCACCTGTAACTACATTCTCACGAAGATGAGCGAGGAAGAGGAAGAGTTCGACATTGTCCTCCGCCGCGCTCAAGAACAAGGGCTGGCCGAGGCTGATCCCAGTTTTGACATTGATGGGATTGATGCTGCCCACAAGCTGACCCTGCTTGCCATGTTAGCGTTTGGCATGCGCGTGCCATTTGCTTCCGTCTATGTCGAAGGCATCCGGCCCATCAGTCAGACCGATATCATGTTCGCCCGCGAGTTTGGCTACGGCATTAAACTGCTAGCCATCGCGAAAGAAGAAAATGGCGCTCTTGACGTGCGGGTGCATCCTACCATGATCCCTCGTCACAGTTTGCTGGCTGACGTAGGCGGTGCGTACAACGCGATCTTCGTTCAGGGTGAGGCGCTTGGGTCCTCACTCTATTTTGGGAGAGGAGCGGGGAGTCTGCCCACGGCTACTGCAGTCATAGCCGACACTATCGAAATCGCCCGAAATCATGACGCCTCGATGCGATTACGAGTCCCGCCGCTAGGTCTGCCGTGGTGTGACCTCAAAGCAGCATCGTTGCACTCCATTGACGAGTTGATCAGTGATTATTATCTCCGCTTCATGGCGGTCGACCGCCCGGGAGTGTTGGCGCGTATTGCCGGTATTTTAGGCGACCACGATATTAGTATTGCCTCGGTCATTCAGCGTGGTCGGAGCGAAAGTGACGAGACGGTTCCGCTGGTCATGCGCACCCATGCAGCGAAAGAACGCAACCTCAAAGCGGCATTACATCTCGTGGATCAATTACCTATCGTACAAGGAAAATCGATCTCTATTCGCATCGAAGAAAACCTTGGATAGGTTGCGAGAGAGGACAAGAAAGATCATGGCAAATAGTGCGCTTTCTCAACCCCTCGACATGACTCCCCCTCCCCTACAGCTCCGGTCATGGTTCGCCTGCGCCGCGGGTTGCAGCGGGGAAATACCTCTGAATCAGGTAGCTTATTATTGCCCAAAGTGCGGAAGTTTGCTCGATGTCCACCATGACTTGGCGGCCCTGAAATCACGACCACCACAAGCGTGGAAGCAACTGTTTGACGACCGCTATTGTCGCACTGCTTATCCTTATGGCAGCGGCGTATGGGGCAAAAAAGAGATGGTGTGCCCAGCCGTAGAAGACCACAACGTCGTCTCTATGTATGAAGGCGCGACAAATCTATTCTGGGCGGAACGGCTCGGCAAACAAATCGGGCTCAACGAACTGTGGGTCAAACAATGCGGCAATTCGCACACCGGGTCATTCAAAGACCTGGGGATGACTGTGTTAGTGTCGATGGTCAAGCAGATGATTTCTGAAGGAACGAAGATTCCTGCCGTGGCCTGCGCGTCGACCGGTGATACCTCAGCCGCCCTCGCCGCCTACTGTGCCGCCGCCGCGATTCCCGCCATCGTCATTCTACCGCGCAATAAGGTGTCGACTGCTCAGCTGATCCAGCCAATGGCAAACGGCGCGCTCACGCTCTCGCTCGACACCGACTTCGATGGCTGTATGAAGATCGTGCGGGAGCTGTGCACCAAAGAAAACATTTATCTGGCAAATTCAATGAATAGCCTGCGGCTGGAAGGCCAGAAGACAATATCACTAGAAATTGTACAGCAGTTTGACTGGGGAATTCCGGATGTGGTCATCGTTCCAGGTGGCAATCTCGGCAACATTTCAGCAATTGGACGCGGATTCCTGCTCATGCGAGAACTGGGCATCATCGACCGGTTGCCGCGCTTGGTCTGCGCCCAGGCGCAGCGCGCCAATCCGCTCTACCGCAGCTTTCAAACGAATTTCACCAGCTATCAAGCGATCCGCGCCAAGAAAACATCGGCGTCGGCTATTCAGATTGGTGATCCGGTTAGCATCAATCGCGCGACGAGCATCCTCAAATCATTCGATAGTGTCGTCGAACAAGCTACAGAAGAGGAACTCGCCGATGCGGCGGCCTTGGCGGACCGTACGGGCTTGTTCAATTGCCCCCACACAGGGGTTGCACTGGCGGCCCTTTTCAAACTGCTTGAGCGAGGTCAGATCTCCTCGCACGAACGAGTCGTGGTCATCTCAACTGCGCATGGCCTCAAATTTACCGACTTCAAGCGCCGCTATCACGAAGGCAAACTGCGCGGCGTCAAGTCGCGTTATGCGAACCGTCCGATTGAGCTTCCTGCAGACTATACGAAAGCGCGAGATGCTATTTACAAGGCGTTAGAGCAACACAAAAGTATATAAGCTTATGGCTCGCTCGTTTCACTCGCTTAATAGCAGATGGCTCGCTCCCTCCGGTCGCTCTATAGTAAGACCTTCTTGCCATCAGCTATCTGCCATAGAGCGCACGCAGTGCGCGGGCTATAAAGCGCATGCAGTGTGCAAGCGTTGAGGAACAAATCATGAAATATGTCGTGTTACAAGGTGACGGCATGGCGGATTGGCCAGTGGCAGAGTTAGGGAATAAAACCCCACTCGAATACGCCCATACGCCCAATATGGACCGCATCGCGTCGCAAGGGCTGCTGGGGCTCACCCATACAATCCCGGACGGTTTTCCTTCAGGCAGTGATGTCGGCACCATGAGCCTTATGGGGTACGATCCGCGTCGGTATCACACCGGACGTTCGCCCATCGAAGCCGCCAGCATGGGCGTTGAACTCGCGCCGGAAGATATCGCCTTCCGTTGTAACCTGGTCACCCTTGGCGCTGGCGACGATGGTCAAGAGATCATGGTGGACTTCGCCGCAGATCATATCACCAGTGAAGAGGCGGCAGAACTCATCAAAACAATCAACGCCGAGCTCGGAGGCAACGAAGTAGAATTCTATTCAGGGGTAAGTTATCGCCATCTGTTGGTCTGGCACGGTGGTAAGGAGAAGATGCGCACGACGCCGCCGCATGATATTACGGGCCAGCCAACAGCAGGCTGCTTTCCCGAAGGCGACGGCGCAGAGCAACTCCGGCGATTGATGACGCTTTCACGAGAGATTTTGGCGGTGCACCCGGTCAACAAACAACGGCAAGCACACGGTCACAAACCCGCCTCGTCCATCTGGCTGTGGGGACAAGGGCGACGCCCTGCTGTGCCGACGATTAAACAACAGTACAATCTTGACGGTTCGGTCATTTCCGCGGTGGACCTCGTGCGCGGCATTGGCGTGTTAGCCGGACTTGAAGTCATCAACGTGCCGGGCGCAACCGGATTTCTCGACACCAATTATCTGGGCAAAGGCCAATACGGCGTGGAATCTCTGCGCCACAAAGATTTTCTTTTCCTCCACGTGGAAGCGACGGACGAAGCTGGCCACATGGGGTCCGCCGAAAAGAAAGTCCAAGCTCTGCAAGATTTCGATGAAAAAGTGGTGGGGACCATTCTCGCGGGCCTCCAAGAATTTCCTCAATGGCGCGTACTGCTCATGCCTGATCACGCCACGCCAGTTGCTATCAAAACGCACTCCTCTGACCCCGTACCGTTTGCCATTCTTTCATCGGATGACGTTCCCAAAGGAAATAGTAAAACGATCCAATATAATGAGAGCTGTGCAAAAATGACGGGGCTCGTCGTCCCCGAAGCCTGGACGATCATGGAACGATTCATCCGGGGAACAGCCCTGCTTCCATAAAAGGGGGAAAGGGAAACACCATGGACAGAAATCTGGCCCTCGAAGTCGTGCGCATCACTGAGGCGGCGGCGCTCGCTTCCGCACAGTTAATGGGCAAAGGCGACGAGGCGGCAGCTGACTACGCCGCTGCCGAAGCAATGCATACCCTCTTTCCTTCAGTGGAATGCAAAGCCCATCTCGTCATGGGAGAGGGGGAGCAAGAAGCAGTCGAGATGCTTTATCATGGAGAAACTCTCGGAACCGGGAAGGGACCAGAGATTGAAGTGGCGCTGGACGCGCTCGAAGGCGCCACCACTTGCGCCGCTGGCGGACCGAACGTGATCTCCGTCATCGCGCTTGCTGAACATGGTGGATTTCTCCGCTGTCCTCCGCATCTGTACATGGACAAAATAGCAGTCGGCCCCATAGGCAAAGGTGTGGTAGACCTCGACAGACCGGTGGTTGAAAACTTAGAAGCGTTGGCCAAGGCGAAGGGCGTCAAGGTGAAAAACCTGACCGTTGTCATTCTTGATCGACCTCGGCATGAATCGCTCATCAACGAACTTCGCCGACTTGACGCTCGCGTCAAGTTGATTAGCGATGGCGATTTATCGGCGGCGCTCACCACCGCACGAGAGGATTCAGGTATTGATCTACTGCTCGGCAGCGGCGGCGCAGCACAAGGCATTATCGCCGCTGCGGCTCTCCAATGTTTGGGAGGCGACATGCAAGGACGATTGCTGCCGCGGAACCAAGAAGAAGCCGCTCAGCTGCGCCATCTCGGCATTATTGACTTTCGCAAGAAGTATACGGCCCAAGAGATGGCAAATGGCAGCGTAGTCTTCGCGGCTACCGGAGTCACAACTGGAGATTATTTGCGCGGCGTCCGCTTCCATAAAGGCGGCGCGATCACCAATTCAGTGGTGATGCGCTCAAAAAGCCGCACGGTTCGTTTCATCGAGACTCACCATCATTTTGAAGACCATCCGGAGTACAACTGATATGGCATACGAGAACCTTATTTTTGAACGGGACGGCGCCATCGCCATCCTGAAAGTGAACCGACCAAAAAGTCTGAACGCGCTTAATCCTGCGACAGTCGCGGAGCTCGGGGCCTGCCTGGAAGAAGTGCGGGCGGACTCCTCTATCCGCTGCCTCATCATCACGGGCGAAGGCGATCGAGCCTTCGTCGCCGGAGCAGACATTTCCGTCATGGTCAATATGACGACAACAGAAGGCCATGCCTTCTCCACCCAGGGACTCGGAGTGATGCGTACACTGGAAGAACTTCCGATTCCTGTCATTGCCGCAGTAAACGGGTTTGCCCTGGGAGGAGGAACAGAATTGGCGTTGGGGTGTGATCTCATCATCGCGGCGGACAAAGCCAAATTTGGGCAACCTGAGATCAACCTGGGCGTCATTCCCGGATTTGGCGGCACCCAACGGCTCGCACGCCGTATCGGGCTTCCCTTAGCGCGAGAGTTGATCTACAGCGGCGATATGATCGATGCCGACACTGCGCTGCGCTATGGTCTCGTTAATAAAGTCGTTCCACTCACGGAGCTGATGAACGAAGCGAAAGCACTCGCGCAAAAGTTGGCGACCAAGCCGCCAGTGGCGATTCGTCAGGCGAAAGCCGCCATTAACGCCGGCATTGATATGGATTTGCCCAACGGCTGCCGCTTTGAGACTGAAGCTTTTGCCGTCACGTTTTCTACAGAAGACAAAGCAGAAGGCATGAAGGCGTTTCTCGAAAAGAGACCGGCGCAATTCAAGGGTCGTTAAAGCACAAATCATATTGAAGAACCGAGTAAATCCTTGTAAACGATAGTGCTCAGAGTGCTCAAGGGAGAGGAATTCATGACCAGCAAACAGGAATGGCTAGCAAAATATCCGAAGCAAGAAGATCGTAGGGAACGCTTCTCTACGCTCTCAGACATGGACATCGAGCCGCTGTACAGCCCGGAAGATCTCGACAGCAATTATGAGCGCGAAATCGGCGTCCCAGGCGAGTATCCGTTTACGCGCGGCGTCTATCCGAGCATGTACCGCAGTAAACTGTGGACAATGCGCCAATTCGCCGGCTTTGGCACGCCTGAAGACACGAATCAACGCTTCAAATTCTTGCTCGCTGAAGGACAAACGGGTTTGTCCACTGCTTTTGATATGCCCGTGCTCATGGGGTATGACGCTGATCATGCACGTTCCTTAGGTGAAGTCGGACGCGAAGGCGTGTCTGTCTCGACGCTCGATGATATGGAGCGTCTCTTTGCTGATATTCCCCTTGATAAAGTCACGACATCAATGACCGTCAATTGCACCGCCAGCATCATTTTGGCGATGTATTTCGGCATGGCGCAAAAGCGGGGCATTCCGTTGAGCAAAGTCGGCGGCACCATTCAGAACGATATGCTCAAGGAATACATTGCGCAGAAAGAATGGATCTGTCCGCCTGAACCGGCCGTGCGCATCGTGACAGACATGATCGAATTTTGCGCAAAAGACGCGCCCCGTTGGCACGCCGTGTCCATCTCCGGCTACCATATTCGCGAAGCCGGTTCGACAGCCGTGCAAGAACTGGCGTTCACTTTGGCGGATGGCATTGGGTACGTACAGTCGGCGGTGGATCGTGGCTTAAATGTTGACGACTTCGCGCCGCGCCTGTCGTTCTTTTTCGATATTCATAATGACTTCTTTGAAGAAATTGCCAAGTTGCGCGCCGCGCGCCGCATGTGGGCCAAGATCATGAAAGAGCGGTTCGGCGCCAAGAACGAACGCTCCATGTTGCTTCGCACCCACTGCCAGACAGCAGGCGTAAGTTTGACCGCCCAGCAGCCGTTTAACAATGTCGTGCGCGTGGCAATCCAAGCGCTCGCTGGTATACTGGGCGGCACGCAATCGCTCCATACCAACTCGATGGACGAAACGCTGGCGCTGCCTACTGAACAAGCAGTTATGGTGGCGTTACGCACGCAACAGATCATCGCCGAAGAAAGCGGCGCGGCGAACATCATCGATCCGCTTGGCGGCAGTTGGGCCGTGGAAGCACTCACCGATAAGATGGAAAAAGAGGCGTTTGCTTATATCAATCGTATCGACGAGCTGGGAGGCGTCATCCGCGCGATTGACATTGGCTACCCGCAAAAAGAAATTGCCGATGCGGCCTATCGGTACCAACAACAACTGGACTCCAAGGAGAAAGTCATTGTCGGCGTAAATAAGTATGCGATGCCGGAAGAACGTCCGATCGAGACGCTGAAAATTGCGCATCACGTCGAAGAGGGTCAGATCGAACGCGTACGCCGCGTCAAACGTGAACGTGACGCTGGCGTCGTCAGAGAGCATCTTGGTCGAGTGCACGCCGCTTGCCGAAATGGCGCCAACCTTATGCCGGTATTGATTGACGCCGTCAAATCGTATTGCACGTTGGGGGAGATCTCTGACGTGTATCGCGATGTGTTCGGCGTGTATCGCGACCCGGCGTGGCTTTAGTTAGCAGATAGCTCGCTCGCTTCGCTCGCTTGATGGCGTATAGCAGATGGCAAGAGCTTTTTTACCATAGAGCGACCGAAGGGAGCGGGCCATAGAGCGAACGTAGAGAGCGAGCTATACGCCATTAGCTAATTTGGAGGTTTCCTGTGGCAGACGAGAAAGTATTACGCATCCTGGTAGCGAAAGCTGGACTAGACGGTCATGATCGCGGAGCGAAAATCATCGCCCGGGCATTGCGTGATGCCGGCTTTGAAGTGATTTACACCGGCCTTCATCAGACGCCGGATATGATTGCCGAAGCAGCAGTGCAAGAAGACGTTGATGCAGTCGGATTGAGCATCCTGTCCGGCGCGCATATGACGTTATTTCCAGCGGTGATGAAAGCATTACGAGACCGGGGCGCTGATGATGTCTCGGTGTTTGGCGGCGGGATCGTCCCGCAGGACGACATTGAGCAATTAAAGCAAAATGGCGTCAAAGAGGTGTTTACCCCAGGCGCCAGTACGCAAGAGATCGTCGATTGGATTCACCACAATGTCCAGCCGCGTAGTTGAACGCACGGCGAAATTGTAAGGCTGACCTACTCCCTGTTCAGGACCGGCGATTTATCGCATGCGGATTTCTGCGATAAATCCGTCAGGCAGTTCGCGTTTGCCAGCAATAAAATCCCCATTGATGTCGCTGATCCATAATTTCCCGTCAAGGAAACGAACGCCAGCCGGATTGACGAAACCTGACGCGACAAGATGTAACGCGCCATCAGCGACCCGATACACTTTGCCGTCATTTTTGAGCGCCTGCGTCATAGGCGCCGTCGCCTCAATCAACCACAGCATCCCTGCGAGGCTAGAGGCGAGAAACTTAACACTTGACAGAGAAGCTTGTCGTTGAAATGAAAACCGCTTCACTATGTCGTTCCCCAGTCTCTAGTCTCTGGCTGGACAGCCCCAACGGTCTCGGAAGGCAAACTCACGAAGTTCTTTGCGTGAACGGGGGACCATTTCTTTCTCACGCGAGCGCTCGTCGAGATCAGCAATGTCGCCTTCGTAACCAATCGCCAGAAGCACAATAGGTTGCTCGTCAGCAGGAATCCCCAACGCTGCGCGAATCGGTCCTTGTTCCCCGCCAGCCATTTGGTTACAGCGTAAACCCATGTGTTCGGCTTGCCGCACACAACTCATCCT
>CAZUFQ010000266.1:0-8306 GCA_964618735.1 uncultured Enterobacteriaceae bacterium | reverse complement strand
TTGGCGCAAACCGCACCGGCTCCGTAGGCGCAGTCCACTCCATCCTCACAGGCGAGGAAGAACTGATAGGTAGGCCATTTTTTGCGGTAACTGGCGACTATTCCATGCGTGACTTCCTCTGGAATAGTTGCGTCTGGAGTACGCGCTCCTTCAGCATGGTCATGCCGGACGAGCGTATAGAGAGACTGCCAGTCGGCTTCGGTCACCACCGGACGGAGATTAATGTGCTGAGGGGTGACCCGAAGCGAGCCTTCTAATACAAGTTGAATCGTGGGGGTTAGCTCCTGATAGTCATCTAGTGCTAGCCGCGCCACGAACTCCGGTGAGGTTAGTGGACCGACGACAAAGAGGCGGTGGCTGCAATGTTGGAAAGCCTCGTCTGCACGCTGGAGCACCTGGTTGATTTCTGCCGTCGTGCTCGCGCGCACGCTGCTAACGTGATTTGCATCCCACACATCAGGATGCGCCGGATCTCGCACAATGCAGCAAAGGGCATCCTGTACGATCTCGTGCCCCAGCGCACGCTGCCATGCATAGGCCGTGCTGACACGCTTGATGATGTCCACTGTTTCCCTCCTCCGGAATTTCTATCAGACGACGTTGCAGCCGCCCAGCGCTATGAATATAGAAGCTGTGGTCGTGAGCGAAAATTCCCCGGTCTATTTTCCTGCCGCCATAATACATTCTCCCTTCGTCGGTGCATTTCTTCATTTGCCTACAAAGCCGGCGGCATTGTAGACTGAACGAATTGTTCAATCTGTCGGAACAGACAATTATACTGACAGATTTTTTCCTGCTTCATGATCCACACGGCTGCTGGACAGTCTGGATTCGAGCGTCTAGAGTCCGACATCAAAGGGAGTGTAATTCGATAAGGGGGTTCGCCATGCAAAAAATTAGTAAGGAACACATCGTCCGCACGTTCGACGCCAAGCATGCTCCTGCCGCACGGGTGCAACCGGGAGAAGTGTTCGTGATGGAAACGAATGATCGTTTCCGCGATTGGAACGACGGGAAGACGTGGCCAAAGGAGCAACTTTCAGTGATGACCGGTCCGGTCTTCGTCGAGGGAGCGAAGCCCGGTCAAGTGTTGGCGATCGACGTGTTAGATATTCGTCCGGCCCAAGGGTTCGGCTATGTGATTGCCATTCCTGGTTTCGGCGCCTTCAAAGACCGCGTGGAGTTTCGTAAAAAAATCGTACCCATCGAAGGCAATCAGATCCGTTACAGCGAACAGCTCTCACTGCCCTATGTCCCGAATATCAGCAAGATCGGCCTAGCGCCGGCGGATAGTGCTAAACCGAGTGGAGCCTGTGGGGCTTTTGGCGGGCAACTGAGTAATGGTCAACTTGGTCCTGGCGCTACCGTTTATTTGCCGGTATTTGTCGAAGGCGGTTTGCTGACGATCGAAGACGTCCACGCGAAAATGGGTGATGGTGAAGTTGCGGCTTCTGCTGTAGAGATTGCAGCGGAAGTGACCCTGCGTTGTCGGATCGCAAGTGAATTGCAGCTTACGCAACCTCTAGTGATTACGCAGAAGGAAGTGCAAACCATGGGTGAAGGAGAAACGGTCGAAGCTGCGGTGCGTATGGCTTTGGACGACCTCGCGCATTTGTTGATGAACCACACTGGGGCGGACATCACCGAGGCGGCCATGTTGGTCAGCATTGCTGCGGATCTACGCATTTCCGAAATGGCGGGAAGTCCTTGCCATGTTCGTGCAGCGATGGCGAGAGAGATTATTGGTCTATGACAAGGCTCAAGGTTCAAGGTTCAAGGTTCAAGGTTCTAAGTCTGGGGCGAAGAAGGGCGGCAAACTGCCGTTTCCTTCCTGTCGTTTTTCTCTGTCTCCTTTCTTTAGCTGTTTTTGCTTGCGCTCCTGAACCGGAAAAAAGCAAAGCCCTGGTGAAAATCTCCAACGTGAAACTTTGGCGCTCGGATGATCAAACGCTGAAAGTATTTCTTGATTATGACTTGGAGATGGGAGTGCGCTTGCCTCTGCCCTACAAAGAAATCCTGGTGTCGCCGTTAGAGCCCCAGGTCAAACTTGTTGGCGACTTAGAACCGTTCGAGCTTTCGGTCGGAACGGTGGGGGTGACGATTCCTCTTCCCAAGGATGCCGTCAATTGGGACAAGCTCAATGACAAAGATGCCTGCTGCATCGTCTCGCTCAAAGGGGTGGTTGAAGATAAAGCGACGAAGAAAGTGAGCTATGAGCGCATCAGTAACGAAGTGCGTGTGCTGCCGCCGCAACTATCCGAGGAAGCTTCAGGTTGACAACTTCGCGTCGTCGCGCCTAGAGTCGGTACAAAAAGCGAGGTGCTGAGTAAAGTAGAAAGAATGGATTAATCGCCGGTTGAAGGTCCAATGCCTAAAAAATAAGGAGGGCGTCATGTACTTTTGCCGAGTCTTGGAAGGGAAACTGAAACCAGAGCGAGTTTCCGCCGCCATTCATCTCGTGAGCGATCGCCTTGAACGTATTAGGAAAGTGTCTGGCTTCCTTTTCGTCCAGGTGATGCGCCAGGGGAACGAGTTTATTGCCGTGAGTTCCTGGAAGACGCTGAAAGACCTGCGAGGCTATGCTGAAAGTCCTCTTGCTCAGGATCTCCTCAAAGACCTCACTCCCTTGTGCATTGAGCCGCCGCAAGCGCGCAGCTTCGAACTGTTGCTAATGGAAGAAAGCGAAGAAGGGTTCTTTGTAAAAGATGAAGGCGGGGAAGGGTAAAACGCTAATGGCTCGCTCCCTGCGGTCGCTCGATGGCTTATGGCAGATAGCAGTAAACATCTTACCATACAGTGAGCGCAGCGAACGAGCTATCAGCTATAGAACGAGCGTAGCGAGTGAGCCATCCGCCATAGAGTGAGCGAAGCGAACGAGCCATAGGCCATCGAGCGACCGCAGGGAGCGGGCTATCTGCCAAACAAGGAGGGGACGCCATGACGACTATCATTGATGCCGATGGGCACATTCTTGAGCCGCGTGCGGTTTGGGAAGAGTATACTGAGTCGGCGTATCGTGATCGTGTCATTCAGATTGCGCGTGATCATGAAGGGATTGATCGGTTGAAGATCAACGGCGAAATTCGCGCCGACCGCAATATGTCTATTGCCGCGGCATGTACGCCGGGAGGTTTGTCCGACCCTCATAGAGCACGAACGATGGGGTGGGACGAAATTCCGCGCGGTGGGTACGATCCTCACACGCGTGCGAAAGACATGGATCTCGAAGCCATTGAGGTTGCTTTTTTCTATCCGAGTTTATGGCTCATCTACGGTGATCTCGAGGATCCTCAACTCGCGGCTGCCGCGTGTCGCGCGTACAACAACTGGATAGCGGACTTTTGCAAAGCCTATCCCACACGTTTCTTTGGCGTCGCGCCGCTGCCGCTGCAAGATGTGGATGAAGCGGTCAAAGAAATGCGCCGCGTGGTGAAAGACTTGGGCATGCGCGCCGTGTTTGTGCGCCCCAATCCGTTCAATGGTCGGCGGTTGTGTGATCCCGCGTATGATGTGTTTTGGCGTGAAGCACAGGAGTTGGGCATTCCTGTCGCCATCCACGGCAGCTTCGGCACCAAGATGCCTACGTTGGGCCAGGATCGATACAAAGATCCCTTCTTTTTTCACATGGTGTGTCATCCGTGGGAGATGCAAGGCGCGTGTTTAGATATCGTCTGTGGTGGTGTGCTGAGCAAATTCTCCAAGCTCAAAGTTGCTTTCTTAGAAGCGGGCCTAGGATGGATCGGCCATTGGTTGGATCGTATGGACGGTCACTTCGACAAGATGGGTCATTACGTTCCCTGGCTCACACGTAAACCCAGCGAGATGTTCAAGGAGCAATGCTTTATCTCCATGGATCCGGACGAGCATAGCATCGGCGTGGTGGCTGAGATGGGGCTAGAGGACTGCGTGATTTGGGGCTCCGACTATCCGCACTTTGACTGCACCTTTCCTGGAGTAGTTGATGAAGTCAAGGAAGCTTGCGCTGGTCTCAAAAAACGCGCCCAGAAAAAGATCATCGGAGAGAATACGAAGCGTTTGTATAATTTGTAGACTTTTACGGGGAGACAACCATGTCCACTATCATCGATGCCGACGGCCATATCGTGGAACCCCGCTCTTTTTGGCAGGACTATGTGGAGCTACCCTTTCGCGATCGCGTTCCCCAAATCGTCAAAGATGATGAAGGTACGGATCGTGTGAAATATAACGGAGAGTATTTTGCGAAAAGCGTTATTGCGCCAGCCGCTATGTGTATTCCTGGCGGTCTCAGTGAACCGCATCGCGCACGCACGCTCTCGTGGGACGACCTCCGTCCCGGCAGTTTCGATCCCCATGAACGCATCAAAGATATGGATACTGAAGGCATTGATGTGTCTATTCTGTATCCTTCAATTGGCATGTTCTTTACCGGCATGAAAGATCCGCAGTTGGCCGCTGCTGCGTGTCGTGCATACAACAACTGGATGGCCGATTTTTGTCGACCTTACCCAAAACGCCTCTACAATGTCGCTCCTATAACGCTCCAAGATATCAATGAAGGCGTCAAAGAAATGCGGCGAGTTGTCAAAGAGCACGGCGTGAAAGCTGTCTCTATTCGTCCTAATCCATATAATGATCGTCGCTTGAACGATCACGCCTACGGTCCGTTCTGGTCGGCAGCGCAAGAGCTGGACTGCACTGTGGCCATCCATAGCGCAGTCTTAGGAGACATGCCTACTGCCGGGTTCGATCGCTATCCGCATTTTTTTCAGCGGATGATTATCGCTCATCCTTTCGAGCAACAGATGGCGTGCATGGACCTCACGTGTGGCGGGGTGCTTGAGCAGTATCCTAAATTACGGATCGCCATCTTAGAGTCTGGCGGCGGTTGGCTAGCCTATTGGCTTTCTCGACTTGACGAATTCTCCGAGAAAATCGGCCACATGCTCCCGTCACTTTCGTTAAAACCTAGCGAGTATTTTCATCGACAATGCTTTCTCTCATGCGAACCCGACGATGTCGCGTTGAAAACTGCTGCGACGCTAGGAATTGAAGATGTGTTGATGTGGGCTTCCGATTATCCCCATTATGATTGTGTCTTTCCCGGTGTGGTGGATGAGCTGAAAGAACATTGTGAACCGTTGCCCGAGAGCGCACGGCGCAAAATCATGGGCGAGAATGCCGCGCGATGCTACCGACTGGATGCGCAGTGAAGCAATCTGGTTCGTTGTCCCACGCCCTCAAAGAGTCTCTAGCACCGAGATGCTGACAGTGGACCCAAAAAAGGCGCTACTATGAAACAACAATTTCCCACAGACCGTCAAGAGAAACGGCAAGCGCTGCTGCAATCTGTTGACAATGTACGAGAGATTCTGGCCGCGCACGCAGACGAAGCAGAAACGCTACGGACACTCCCGCCGGCTTCAGTCTCGGCGCTCCGCGAGTCGGGCCTCTTTGCGCTGAAGCTGGCAGCCGTACTAGGCGGGGCCGAGGCCGACCCGGTGACGCAAATCGAAGTCATCGAGGCTGTGTCATATATCGACCCCTCGGCTGGATGGAATTTATCTATCGGGGCCGGTGGACTATGTCTCTGCGCCTTCTTCCCGAACGAAGCAATTGACCGGATGTTTCATGGGGGTCATAGACCGACAATCGCTGGCTCATTTACGCCTAGTGGTAACGCTGCTGCGGTAGACGGGGGTTATCGCGTTAATGGCCGATGGTCCTGGGCCAGCGGTATTCGTCACGCCGAGTGGGTAGGGGCTCACGTGTTAGTCGAGAGCAAGGAGGAAAGTGCTCCAGAGTCCCGTCTAATGATGATGCCTGTTGCCGACGTTGAGATTCACGATATCTGGCATGTGTCAGGGCTCAAGGGAACAGGAAGTTGCGATTTTTCAGCCGCTGATCTGTTTGTCCCTAAGGGATTCACCTTCGGCTTGCAAACCATGCAGCCCCAGCGCGGTGGACCGCTGTACCGGCTCGGCTTACCCGGTCTGCTTGTTAACGAACTTGCAGGGGTCGCACTGGGGGTTGGACGCCGAGCGCTTGACGCTATCATTGAGCTAGCGCAGACGAAACGTCGAGGCTACGGGAAACAAATGCCCCTGGCTGAACGTGCGGTGTTTCAGCGCACGATAGGGGAAAGTGATTTGCGGTTACGGGCAGCGCGCGGACTTGTCCTTGAGATTTTTGAGCAAGCGTGGAGGACCGTGTGTGAAGGCAGGACGCCGGAGCCGCCATTGCAGGTCGAAATGAGTAGTGCGACGACGTTGGCTATGGAGGTGGCTCTTGATGTCGCCACCCAGGCGTTTCGCTATGGTGGAGGGACGGCCATTTACCTGAATCATATCTTGCAGCGGTGTTTGCGCGACCTGCAGGTCGAAGCCTCACATTTAATGGTCAGCGACGTGACGTACGAGCGGCATGGACAGTGTCTCCTGGGGTTTCCGGGAGTGAACCCGATGGGATGAGGCAAATTCCTGACTAGGCGGTGGTTGATAAGAGCTTGATAATAGAAAGTCGAAACAGAGAACTGAAACAGAGGGGATAGGGTATGGAGCTCGCGTACTCCAAAGAGGATGAAGCGTTTCGCAAAGAAGTTCGCAGCTGGCTGAAGAAGAATCTTCCCAAGAAGGACAAAACGGTCAGCGATTTGATGCCGCACGATCCTGAACGCGTCAGACGCGCGAAGGAATGGCAACGGAAACTGTACGAGGCTGGCTACGTTGCCATGAACTGGCCGAAAGAGTATGGCGGCCAGGATGCGGACATCATGCGTCAGACCATTGTCAATGAAGAGCTGGTCCTGGCGCGCGCCCCGGGACTCGTGGGCGCTTCAGGGTTAGGCATGCTTGGCCCCACGCTCATTCAAGTTGGTACGGAAGAGCAGCGTCGCCGTTACCTTCCTAAAATTCTCACTGCTGAAGAAATTTGGTGCCAAGGCTATTCGGAACCAGGGTCAGGCTCTGATCTCGCCTCCCTTCGCACGCGCGCGGAGTTGGTCGGCGATGAATTTGTAGTCAACGGTCAAAAAGTGTGGACCTCGAATGCGCAGTTTTCGGACTGGATGTTCTGTTTAGTGCGCACGGACCCTGACGCGCCCAAGCATCGCGGCATTTCATACATTCTGATCGACATGAAAAGTCCGGGCATTACGGTGCGTCCATTGGTGCAGATGACGGGCGACGCTGGATTTAACGAAGTCTTTTTTGACAATGTCCGGGCGCCGCGCGCTAATCTGGTCGGTGAGTTGAACCAAGGCTGGATGGTGGCCAATGCGACGTTGTTCCATGAACGCAACATGCTAGGCTCGACCACGCGTACGCAATTGATGATGCAGAATCTCATTCGTCTCGCCCAGTCGCGACAACGCTATGGCAAGCCAGCGTCGCAAGATCCAGTCCTGCGACAGAAACTTGCGGATCTGCTCTCACGAGTTGAAGCGATGAAGTATCACTCATACCGTCAGCTCACCACCGAACTGCGGGGCCGCCCCCACGGCGTCGGCGCCATGGTGAATAAACTGGTTGGCACTGAATTGAATCACGATATCTGCGCTCTGGCGTTGGAAATCATGGGCTCGTACGCGCCGCTCAACAAAGGCGCCGCGCATGTGATTGATAATGGCGCGTGGCCCTATGAATTTATGTTTACGCTTGGTTTGGTTATTGGCGGCGGCACTTCGCAGATCCAGAAGAACATCATTAGCGAGCGTGGATTGGGGATGCCGAAATCGGGGTGAGAACAAGTAGTCAGCAGTCAGTAGTCAGTAGGGGATTCACGTGAGTCGTGAAGGGTGAGGCGAAAGAAGAATCGGGGAATCGGAGATGGATTTCGGATTATCAGAAGAACAAGAGATGTTGCAGCAGTCAGCGCGGGAGTTCCTCACGCAGGAGTGCCCGCCAACGTTCGTGCGCGAGATGTACAAGGAACCAGATGGCTTCTCGCGCGAATTCCATCGCAAAATGGCCGAGCAAGGGTGGACCGGTCTGTTGGTTCCTGAAGCGCAGGGCGGCTTAGGACTTACCATGCTCGACATGGCGGTGCTGTTGGAAGAGATGGGGCGTACGGTTGTGCCGGGTCCATTCCTCTTCTCGTCCGTGCTGTTCGCACTTGGACTAATTTCAGGCGGATCAAACGCGCAAAAGAAAGCGTGGCTGCCTCGGATTGTCTCAGGAGACGCCATCGGGACCTTCGCTTTTCTGGAAGCGGACGATCGGCTTGATGCTGCTGGTGTGACGCTAGAGGCAAAGAAAAGCCCTGACGGATACGTATTGACTGGTGTGAAAATGTTCGTTCCGTTCGCCGCGGTGGCGGATGTCCTGCTC
>CAZUFQ010000265.1:0-8318 GCA_964618735.1 uncultured Enterobacteriaceae bacterium | reverse complement strand
GAGTGGTCGAGAGGCCTTTGGGGCCGCGAAGACGAATTTTGCCGCCGCGATTTTTCCGCAGAATTTCACCGTTGGGGCGCGCCCTGGTCTGCATATCGCTTGCTTGGAGTGGCTCCGTGAGCATGATGTCTCTGCTGTCGCGTGGGATATGTTGGATGAATATCCGGTTGGCTATAACGGAATCGATTTTGGCGTCCATCTCGGGATTCCTTTTCTGGGACTGTGCTTGATCGATAATGTCTATCCCGAACGTCTGGCGGCTGCCTGCGCTGAGGAGAAGCGCTGTGAGTTTCTCTTCGTCGCCATGCCGTTACGTATCCCCGGCAGTACGGGATCTCCGTGTCAACCTGTTGCTATTTTTTAATCAACCACAGCGCAAGGAGTTATAATCCAAGACTGGATTTTCTCGTAGGGGCACGGCGATGCCCACCTGTCCCAACTTACGACCTTTTCCTCGGCTGTTCCCGGACAATTCCCTCGCCCCGCAGGGGAGAGGGCGAGGGTGAGAGGCGTCAAATGATTGTTTTCCTTCTCATTCCCCTCATCCTGACCTTCTCCCCGCCGGGGAGAAGGGACCTAGCGGTGCAGCTTCAGGACTGAGAAGCTCTGTTGTACCCTATGGGTAGAGGCTTACCCCTACGAGGCGTGAATCATCCCTCTCATCGCTGATCCCTATCTTGTGACGCCTTCCATAGATCTCATCTGTAAGTCCGGCAACTGCACTCTATAGGTCTGGGCGAGATGAATGAGAATGCCTTCTCCTGGAGGTAGCTTGTGGACCTCGTCCGCGCTTGCTCTGCGTCCTGCAGCTTTGCTGTACATTTCTGCCGTGTCTTTGTCGGCGCGGAGAAGAAGAACTGTGTCATAACGGCCAAAGATGAGTCGGCTGGAGTCACTAAGCAGTTCAACAACGACAACTCCGGCTTTGAGCAGAAAGGCAAGCGTGCGTTCCCAAGCCGGAGTTTCTGTGACGCCGTCGAGGAGCAACAGCGGCGGTTGGGCTGAGAGGCCCTGGCTCAGCTGACTGAGAACGGTCCGCTCGATTTCGTTGGGTACTTCTCCTGATGGAGGAAGCGCAATATAGCTCTGTACGCCTCGGAGCAACAGCCGGAACTGGATTTCTGTCTGTTTTTGGCGGCAACCATCGAGGCATAAGGCCACGCCCTTCTTCTGTATCTGACGCAGCGCTAACCCGACGAGGAGGTGGGATTTGTCCGCTCCTGAGCCACCCAAGACCGCGACGCGACCGACGAACTCAGGCAGAATGAGCGGCTGTTGTGGCAATGCTGAAGGGGGAAGGGAAGTCGGCATACCTTTTCGCTCTGAAATCGCGTACAACCATATCATGGATGCAAAATCTTTCTCTACTATGACGAACCGTACAAAGTTGGCTATTAGTCTTGTTATTGTCGCCATTCTTCTGGCGGTCGGCCTGTACTGGTATCGCCAGCACGATGAAGTCTCGGATGTATTGCTGCGGCAAGGGCCGGACGCCGCTCGTCAAGGCATCGGGCTCTCCCAAGAGGGGGTTAAACTGCTCCCGCCAGAAGAGCGGCAAGAACTCGGAGCTTTGTATCAAGCTGCGCTCCAAAATCTTTCGGATGCAGACAAACAGCGCTTCGCAGCCTTAGCGAATAAAGGGCAAGCGGCAAGCGATCAAGAAATCGCGGAGAGCAGCGACTTAATCCAACGCGCGCTACGCACGCTTCCGGCAGACAAGAGCGAACGCTTACTCGCTCTGGTAGGCAAAGCCGTCCAACTCCAACTCTCGCAATCAAAGTCGACGCCTCCGGCTGAAAAATAGGAAGAAGACTGAACAAGTTTACGACGGCGCTGGCGTAGGGTCTTTGTTGAGACGTTTCATGCGCAATGAAAAAGACGGCTCACTGTTAGTACACATTTCCGCCGGTGAATTCAGCATGGGCGGCGAAGACGGCTATCCGGTAGAACGTCCCATCCATGTTGTCCATGTAGACTCTTTTTATCTTGCTGCGCGTTCGGTCACGAACGAACAGTATAGCCGGTTTATACGCGAGACCGGCTATCGCGCGCCCTATGTAGATGACCCCCGTGTGCAACGGGAAAATTGGGACCCGGAAACCGGCGTGTATCCGCCGGGGCGTGAACAACATCCGGTCGTGCTCGTCAGCTGGCGCGATGCGCAAGCTTATTGCGAGTGGGCCGGGGGTCGGTTGCCTACAGAAGCCGAATGGGAGAAGGCGGCTCGGGGCGGGCTGGCGGGAAAACGCTATCCGTGGGGCGATGAAATCGATTCCAGCCTGGCAAACTACGACAACCAAGGCGGAGCGACGCCAGTAGGTTCTTATCCACCGAATGGTTACGGTTTATTCGACATGGCAGGGAACGTATGGGAATGGGTAGCTGATTGGTATGAGCCCCACTACTACGAACGATCACCGGCAGCGAATCCTCCGGGTCCGGGGACCGGAGCGACGAAAGTGTTGCGTGGCGGCGCTTGGCTGCTGTTTCCTGAGTTTTGTCGAGTGGCCTATCGGTTTCGTAATAGTCCGGATTTCCGTTTTAATCTGATCGGCTTCCGTTTGGCTCGGTCGCTCTAAGCATGCCTTCTTGATACAGCCGAGCAAGCATCTGACGGACGGCTTCCGGCTGACAGCGACGTCCTTCTGGGCGCTGAAGATATGCCTGCATAATATTGACAACAGCGTGGTGTTGATCGACGAGTCGGACCAGCACTGGGATACAAATGTTGTCAAGAAAGCGCACGCCGCGTGGATGGTGAGGGGAGATTACTGCCTCGCGGAGTTCGACAAATGGACCTTCGATGGCGGGCCGCAATTCGATTGTTACTCCTGGAGCTACATGTAGATGTGAAACAAGGACGTGGGCGCCAACCGCGGCATATTCGCCCAGAGTTTTTGACTGTGGCGTATCGAAAACGTGGAACGTGGAACGTGGAACGTGGAACCTTTCTTGTGAACGTCGTTGCCAGAAATGAGCGTGTGGCCACCGCTGCTCCTCGCCATAATACTGGGCCGATTGTTGATAATAGGCGTTGTAGGTTGACTGCTGACTCTCTTCATAAAACTTCACAGCATGTGAGTACATCGTCGGACGACGGAGGATCGTATTGATAACCGCCGCGCCAGTGATAGCCGAAGCCATCGCTTTATGAACCCCCTCTGAAGAGAGAGGATCGACGAACATCCCAGCGTCGCCCGCTAGAAGAAAGCGCCCTTCAACAAAGGTCTTGGCGGTGTGCCAGGTGGCGTCAATCGCGCGTAGTGGAGCAGCGAGTTGAGCGTGCTGCAAAAATTGATTGATGTACGGCGCCTGGGGAAGTTCGGCGTGATAGAACGCCTGCAGGCCCGACCGGCGGATGCGTTTGCCGAGTTCCCAATCGATGAGCAGCGTGACGTTACGCAACCCGTTATGGAGCGGCACTGACCAGACCAGACCGTTTTCGTACGTTTCTAGCAACGTGTTGGCAAAATCGACGCCTGCCGGTCCCGCAGCGCCGCGCCAGTAGCCGGTGACCGCGAGCGTTTGAAAAACTGCATCACGTTGTCGCAACGTATGCCCGGCAAAGACGCCGGCGCGTCCACTGGCGTCAATGAAAAACTCGGCGGCGATGGAGCCGGAAGAAGTCAACACGATCACCCCTGTATCGGTCAGTTGGATGTCCTTGACCGCACACTGCTCAAAGACTAGCACGCCGCCTTCGCGAGCATGAGTGAGCAACAAGGCGTCAAATTCTTCTCGCCATGCCTGGAACCCGCGGCGAGTGTGGTCCGGGCTATAGTACGAAGTGCGTGGGTGAGCGGCGCCCCAACACACCGTGTGACCAACCATCTGGAGAAAACCTGTCGCTTCAATGCGTGCGCGCACCCCGAGAAAATTGAGGACAGGAAGGATTTGCGGGGTGAGGGATTCACCAACTTGGTAGCGGGGGAAGCGGCGCTTTTCGCAGACGACTACACGAAATCCCAACTCGGAGAGCAGTCGGGCAATCGTCGCCCCGGCTGGGCCTCCGCCCGCGATGACAATATCAGTAGTTGACGGTAACTGCGTAGGAGTCTGAGTCATGTGACACCTTGTTGACGGCATCCTTTCCACTCGCGGGGCGAAAGTCAACCGTGAAGAGTAGGGTGCGTAACTTCTCAGCAAAAATATTCTCCACTCTCCCTGGATTCCGGCTTTCGCCGGAATGATGATCCTGCCTCGCTCGTCATTCCCCCGAAAATCCCCTCGCCCCTTGGGGGAGAGGGTTAGGGTGAGGGGTAAAGAGCCGGAATCCAGAATTTTGTGATGCACCGATGAATAGTGAGGACCTTGTCTCCACGAAGAAAATCGTGCACTACGGTGGCGGAGGCATTTTCATGGAGACACGCTGTGGTTGGGTGACGACAGATCCACTGTATATTACCTATCACGACGCCGAATGGGGCGTTCCTGAGTATGATGACCACAAACTGTTCGAGCTGCTGATTTTAGAAGGAGCCCAGGCCGGACTCAGTTGGTTGACGATTTTGAAAAAGCGAGAAAATTATCGTGTGGCTTTTGCCCAGTTCGACGCACCTACGATCGCCACATTTGATGACGCTGCTGTCGCCCGACTGCTCGCCAATCCAGGAATTGTCCGCAACCGTCTGAAGATCGCTGCGACGATCCAAAACGCCCGGGCCCTGCTGACTTTGCAACGGGAGACCGGCAGCTTTGCCGAGTTCCTCTGGCAGTTTGTTGGTGGGAAAGTAAAACAGAATGCCCGGAAGTCTCTACAGCAGATGCCTGCACGCACGACTGAGTCCGACGCCATGAGTAAAGCGTTAGCAAAGCACGGGTTCAAATTCGTTGGCTCCACGATTTGTTACGCCTTTATGCAAGCGGCAGGGATGGTCAATGATCATCTTGTTGAGTGTTGCCGTTACGACGATGTAGTAAAACTTGGGCAAAAGGGACGCCTGCCCGCGCCGCCGCGCTGATGGCTGCTTCTTCTCGCACTTCCTTTGTTCGTCTCCAACGCTTGACGCCTTTTCTTGTCCCGTTTGTTGCTCGCCTGGTTTTGATCTTTTTCCTGTCACTTTTTGGTACAACCCTGGGCTTATTGTGGCCGCTGTTTACCAAAGTGCTGATTGACAATGTATTGCTAGCAAAAAATCTCCAGCTGCTCGTCGTGTTGTGCGGAACTATGACTCTAGCAACAGCGCTTGGCTATGGCGTTGGCGCTTTGAACCGTTACTATTACACGCAAGTCACCGCTCGTGTTCTCTTTGCTCTCCGTCAACATCTTTTTGCTCATCTGCAAACGCTGTCATTACGGTTTCACGCGCGAGCGCAAGTAGGGGACCTGCTCTCGCGCCTTAATACTGACATCAGCGAAGTCCAATCTGTTTTGACTGACACCGTTTTTGCGCTCCTCTCCAATCTGCTTGTGCTGCTCATCAGCATCGGCTTCTTGCTCTGGCTTGATTGGCGGTTGTTTCTTCTCACTCTCGTCGTTGTTCCGTTACAGCTGTACGGCGTCATGAAAGTCCGCCCTCGAATGGTGGAGGAAACACGACGCGTGCGCGAGCTGAACGCGGCGATTGCCTCCTTTCTGGTGGAATCACTTTCTTCTGTCAAATTTATCAAGCTTTTTACCGTGGAACAGCTCCAACTCCGCCGACTCGGCGGGTTGGGGGAGCGATTTATTGAGGTGGTGACTCGCTTCGAGATGGTGGGCTATGTGGCCAGCTCTGTGTCTACCGCGACAACATTTTTGAGCGGAGTGCTGACCACGCTCTATGGCGGATATCTGGTGATTGATGGGCAACTGACGGTGGGCGCTCTGATTGCCTTCTCAGCGTATCAAACCCGCACCTTTAGTCCCCTGCAAGCACTGGTGGATCTCTATTTACGCTTTGAGCGCGCTGGCGTGTCGCTGGATCGGATTTTCGAGTTTCTCGATGTAGGCAAAGAACTGCAAGAATCCGTCGTCGATGGGGTGCGGTTGCCTGAAGTGCGTGGAGAAATCGAATTTCGCGAGGTCTCCTTCGCCTATGAACCCAATGAACCGTTGCTTGTTGATGTCAGTTTTCACGTACTGGTTGGAGGACGCATGGCGATCCTTGGCCCCAGCGGAACCGGAAAGTCGACCATCGTCGACCTGTTGACGCGACTCTATGAACCACAAAGTGGTGAGATCTTGCTCGATGGGTGTTCGTTGCGCAACTTAGACTTGGCCTGGTTGCGCAGTCAGATTGTGGTGGTGAGTCATGATCCGACGTTATTTCACGCGTCGCTTTTAGAGAACTTGCGCTACGCGAGTCCGGAGGCGTCACACGAAGCAATTGTGGCTGCAACAAAGATGGTGGGATTGCACGAGTTTATTGTCGCACTTCCTCAGGGGTATGACACGTTGGTGGGAGAGCGTGGTGCGCGTCTCTCTACTGGCCAGAAGCAGCGGATTGCACTGGCGCGTGCGGTGCTGAAAAAACCGCGCATTCTGGTGCTTGATGAGGCGTTGTCTGGACTTGATATCGCCAGCGAAAGACAAGTACGCGCCGCGCTGGAAGCGCTCATGACCGGCAAGACAGCTCTTTTAATTACCCACCGTGTGTCTTCTCTGCGGGAGGAAGACGCAGTGATTGTCCTCGATCACGGGCGCATCGTATGGCAAGGAAGATATGGTGATCTGCCTTCCTCAGCTGGAACGATTTACACTGCTCTCAAAGAATGGGAACAGCAGAGCGCATGACTAACCAGGAGTTTCTCTTAGCCTTGGCTTTCTGTTGGCGGAAAGGGCAAGTGCATATTGCGAATGACTTGACCCGATCTCCCTAATGGCGGCAGGTCTTGGCCATCAAAGTTGAGTGTGATGCCTCCGGCGTTGCCGATGGTCAGCTCAAAGGGAGTCTCGGAACTCCAGGCCGCAGATTGACCGGGCTGGAGGATCATTTCTTTGGCCTGGCCTTCAGCAGACACGCGAATCCAGGTGGCCTCTTTGGCGTGGACACGAAGAAGATGCGATGCATTGCGAGCCGATTGTTGTGCAAGTGCGGTGGCAAACGGAGAGCTGGCTTCAGGTTGAGAGGGGAGCGGCGCAGTCTTTTCTGTTTGCACAGTTTGTGAGGATGAAGAGGTTGGGGCGTCAGGCGAAAGAGACGGAGGTTGAGCGGCGCCGCTCGATCCGGGAAGCTGAGGTTGAGCGGCGACGGGCGGCGGAGGCGTGCGTTGTGGCGTGGTGGGAACCGGAGGGGCAGGGTCTGACGGAGGAACTGGGATTGTAGTCTGAGGTGTGGAGCCAGAGGGAGCCTCTGTTGAAGTGATGATGCGATTATCGATCGCTTCTCGATTACGCATTTGTCGATCGCTGTATTGACCAATAAAGGCAAGCGTTACTAGCACTGACGCTAGCACGATCGATATCGAGATTGCCCGGGAACGCCTCGGCGGTGACGACAACAAGGGCGCCGGCTGGGCGGCTTCAGTGATTTTGATGCTTTTTCCTTGAGAGGCTTGCAGTTCGTCGGTGAATTGCGTGACCGCGACGTTTGGGTCGATACCAAGGAAGTCCGCATACGTGCGAAGATGTGGGATGAGATAGAGCGGGTCAGCCAGAAGACGGGCTTGTCCTTTGGTGTCAGTAAATTTCCCCTCTAGCAGAGTGAGGTATACCAACGAGATTCGAGTTTTTTGGGCCACCTCTTCCAGAGAGAGCCCCCGTTGTTCTCTTACCTGACGTAAAATCTGGGCGACCTTTTCCATTGCAAACTCCTACCACATCATCCTCAACCCGGCGACCAAGGTGCGCTGTTCACTTCCTCTCCCCCCATACATAAAGACTGACTCTGCGCTTTTCCATAGGGGAGCGCCGAGAGATCACTCAGGCGGGACATCTGGTGGAATACTACGTACGGCGTTAGCGGTCATAGGAATGAGAATATCGTGTAGGAAGTCATGCCGGTTGAGCTGAGCAATGAGGTCTTTCCACTGTTGTGGATCACTAAAGCCTTTGCTGTAAGGGGTGAGGAACCGATCGATATAAATGTTCAAGGCACGGGCGTATAAATCCAAGCCGCGCCGGTAGTTCTGCATACCCTGTAAATAGAGACGAAGCGCTTGTTGGTAGGTCTCGCGCACGCGACAGAATTCTTCGTCTGTAATGGTTTTTGCACGAAATGCTGCTTGCGCCTCAGCTAATTGGGGGTAAAGGAGATGATGCCCTCGTTCCCATTGGCGTCGCGCCTCTTCGTGCTGGGAACGCAGGTTTTCTAGGGTCTGACGTTTAGGTTCCACTTCCGTACGGCGCAGCGCCGCTAAGTCGCGTCAAATGAACGGCCACCCATTTGGTCAAATGG
>CAZUFQ010000264.1:0-8351 GCA_964618735.1 uncultured Enterobacteriaceae bacterium | reverse complement strand
CAGGAAGACCTGGAACAGAATTGTCAAAGATATAGCTGTAATACTCGTCCACGGAAAGTTTTTCTCCGGGATGCTGCTTGGACTCGAAGAATTGACGAATGCCGAGCGAGCCGTCTGGATCAATGCGCCACGACAGGTCGATCCAGAACTCATTCTCCTCCCACACCTCTCCTGGGTTCACCTGACGTGTATCGGTAATAGTTTCTCCAAGTCGTTCTCGGGCGGCGCGGAGCACCGGTTGGCGAAATCCCAGCCACTGGGCGTTGTGGGTTTCATACGAGTGGATATCGTGGCGTTCGCTGCCTATGCCCATGGGCAGCACATAGTCGGCGAAATATGCAGTTTCACTCCACGTCGGCGTCAGCGCGACGTGCAGCCCGATTTGCTGTTCATTGGTGAGCATCTCGATCCAGGTAAAGCCGTCGGGGTTCGTCCATACGGGATTGTAGACTCGGGTGAAATAGACGTCGAGCTTCCCGCGCCCCTCTTTGAGAAAATGCGGCAACAAGAATGACATTTCGTTCATCGCCAAGGGATATTCGGTTGGCCAGGTTAAGGTATTCCACACGTGCGGATGTGGCGGCGTGTAGATTGGCCGTGGAACGAATTTGTTCCAGGCGTTGGGATATGCGCCGCCTTCGGTAGCGATGGCGCCAAGCAGTGCGTTGAGGAAGAAGAGCGACCGAGAAATTTGCCAGCCGCCCGCGTTCCCCGCGGTCGCGCTTCGCCAGGTGTGCGTCGAGAGTCGGGTTCCAGCTTTAGCGACCAAGTCGGCAATATCGGCGATGACTCGAATGTGAACGCCGGACTCCTGCGCGGCGAACTCGAAGGTGTAGTTTTTGTACAGTTCTTTTAAGGTCGCCTCAAAATTCTCAAACGTAGGAGCGACCTCCGGATGTTCACAGCTAAGATATTCCCGCCAGTTCCACCAACGGCGGACAAAATTGCGATTGTAGAGATTGTGTTGAATGAGGTAGTTGGCGATAGCGAGGAGAATGGCGGCTTCCGCCCCAGGGTAGGGCGCTACCCAATAATCTGCATGGGTGGCGCTATTCGACAGCCGCACATCAAAAACAATAAGCTTAGCGCCCCGATTTTTGCCCTCGATAATGCGTTGGGCGTGAGGATTAAAATAATGCCCTGACTCCAGATGGGCGCTAATGAGTAAAATCACCTTGGCCTGCGCGTGATCCGGGCTTGGTCGATCGAGCCCCATCCAGTAATGATAGCCGGCGCGTCCGCTCGATGAGCAAATATTCGTGTGGGAGTTATGTCCATCAACGCCCCAAGCCGCAAGGACGCGCTCTGTGTAGCCGTCTTCTCCCGGGCGACCGACATGATACATGACGTCATTGGGCCGCCCTTCTTGAATGGCCTTGCGAATGCGGTCAGCGATGTCTTGCAACGCTTCTTCCCAAGGGATACGCCTCCATTTGCCTTCGCCGCGTTTGCCCACCCGCTTCAAGGGATAGAGAATGCGGTCCGGATCTGTCACTTGATTCAAAGTGGCTGGCCCTTTGGCGCAGTTCCGCCCCCGTGAGCCGGGATGCAGGGGATTACCCTCAAACTTGCGGATGGTGTGGGTTTCTCTATCGACATAGGCCAGCAACCCACAAGCAGATTCACAGTTAAAACAGGCAGTAGGCGTTAACACGTAATGGTGCTCTACACGTTGGGGCCAGGCGCGAGAGTCAAGCTCTACCCAATCATCCCAGCGTTCCTGGGGAGGAAATGCGGCCAGTTGCGAATGACTAGGCCCGGGGAAAAAAGTTTCTACGCGAGCTTCGGTCGCATTTCTGGCGGCGGAGACGCGGTCCTGGCGTTTCGGTAGGTTCACAGATGCTCCTTAAGCAAGCGGCGTAATCTGTCCCGCTTGGACATAGGCGTGTTCATACGCCAGCAAACCAACAAGAGCGAAGAGAGAAGCAGGGGTCCCCATCCACGGCGCGGCAAGGCTGAGCGCTACCAGTACAGCGCCAGTCCAGAAGTAAGACCGGAGGGAGCCGCTGAGCATTGCCGTTACTGCTAGGCGAGCGTGCGCAGTGGGGTGCGCGAGAGTAACTTCTCCGAGAACAAAGAAGAGATGCAAAATACTACAGGCGCTCAGCGTGCGCGCCAATAGCGATGTCATGGCCGGTTCAAATATGACGGCAAAGAGGAGAAGTATCGCCGAACCGCCGAGCCCTGCTTGTACGAAGAGGTGTGGAGGTAAGAGGGGATTCTGCCAGAGGTCGCGTCCTTTTGCTTGGGCAAATAAATACGCCGTGTATACCGCGGTCAACACGCTGAGTGGGAAACCAGCAGCCATGAGCGCTTGTTGGAGGAATTGTCCTGCTTCTTCGAGGAAACTAGCAAGGAAATGTAAGGCGAGCACAGCGCTGTATCCAGCGATGATGAAGGCCCCGCGCACGAGCCAGCTTCGCCACTGTCGCTGGGTGAAGATAAAATAGAACCGTTCTGGATGCTCAAGATCGGCGATGAGAATAGCCCCGGTGAAGGCTAAGAAAAGCCCGGCGACAATTGGCGTCGTCCATCGCCAGAGTGGACTGAGTGGGCTCATCAAGCCGCAGAGAATGAAGAGTAGGGGGAGCAGGTACATGCCGGCTGCAACGCCTTTGGTCCATGTGTAGAGACTTACTCGCCAGTCCCACGGAATGCGGTGCGGGATGTCATAAGAGAGAATAACAGCGGCGGAGCTATTGGGATGCGTTGGATGCCCCGAAGCGATTTGGTGCGGGAGCTGACCTTGCTCGCTCCACATAAACAGCCCGCCTTCAGGGCGGCGAGCGGCGAGCGGGTCGAGTGTCGCTTGATGTGCGCCCCGATAGAAGAGCTTAGGCCGCGTATCCTTTTCTGGACGTCGCACCATCACTGACGTGCGACCAACGACATGAGAGACGCTTGAGGTCGGATTGTTGAGATCGCCGACGAGAATCGCTTCGGTGGGACAGACAATGACACAAGCAGGTTCGAGTCCGATCTCCAAGCGATGCGCGCAAAAGTTGCATTTTTCCGCGGTGTGGTCTTCGGGATTTATGAAAATCGCATCATACGGGCAGGCAGCGATACAAGCTTTACAGCCGATGCAAAGTGATTTGTCAAAATCGACAATACCATCTGCACGCGCATACATTGCGTGCGTTGGACAGGCATGAGTGCACGGGGGATCTTCACATTGATTACAGCGAGTGACTTGGAACGTGCGTCGCGTGTGAGGGAACAGCCCGACATCAACATATTTGACATACGTGCGATTGACGGAGAGCGGCACTTGATTTTCTGACTTACAGGCCGTGCTACACGCATGGCAACCGATACATTTAGTCTGGTCGATGACTTTGGCCCACTTCACTGGCGACCCGTCTCCGGCGGTCGCTGGGCTCATGCCTGAGGCCCCTGATTCTTCACGTTCACCCTGTTTCCTGAGCATTAGCGTTCTACCGGTAGACGTTGATCATTCCAGTCCAGCATGCCGCCTTTAAGATTGAATAGATGGTCGAAGCCGAGCCCAGTCAGAATGGCTGCCGCTGTGGTGCTGCGCACGCCCGCGCGACAGATCACAATGACGTCGCGGTTTTTATAGGCGTCAATTTCTTTGACACGAGCCGGTAATTCTTTGAGCGGAATCAAGAGACTGCCCGGAATGTGCCCCAGTTCGCCAGTAAATTCCTCGGGTTCACGGACATCAAGGAGCAATGGTGGAGCGCCGCTTTGCCGATGGAGTTGCACCTCTTGCGCGCTCAACTGACGGACGCTGTTGAGTTCGGACAGTGTGGGAAACGCGACTGAGTCGTCTTCAATAGCGGATTGATTCGGTTGCAGCGATTCCTGGATACCCTGAGGGAGCGGGAGACCGAGGTTCGCCATCAACTCGATGTAGCCTTCTCGGGTGCGTCCGGCGATACGCGGGTTGGTGCGCTTTTCCTCGCCAATCGTGGACTGCGTATGCCCACGATAATCGTGTGCTGGAAACACAAGCGTCTCGTCCGGCAAAGAGAATAATTTGTGTGTGATGGCGTCGTATTGGGCGCCTGCATCGCCGCCGGCGAAGTCGCTCCGGCCTGTGCCATGGATGAGTAGGGTGTCCCCGGTGAATACCCAGCCTGAAGAGTAAAGGCTGATGCCGTCTGGAGTGTGGCCAGGAGTGTGAAAGACGCGCAAGCGCACCGTGCCCACAGCAATCATAGCGCCATCCTCAGTATGAATATCGACATGGGGCGCCGGCGCCCGTCGATGCATGATAACTGGCGCGCCGGTAATGTCGTGTAATTCCCAGCTGGCGGTGCGATGATCTGCATGGGTATGGGTGTCGATAATCGCGTCCAGTTTGCAGCCAAAGTAAGCCAACGACGCCAAGTAGCGTTCGACTTTATCTTTGATGGGGTCAATAAGGGCAGCTTTGTGCGTTTTCTCACAGGCGATCAAATAGGTTTTACATTTTCCACGATTCAATTCACGAAAGAGCATGCTATTTCTCCTTAACAACGGTAAGCGCGTGAATGGTGGAGCCGTCAGTCAGACTGCGGATCAAGCCGACGCCGGCGCTTGATGCGGCGCGGCAGCCCGCGGTGTCCCTAAATTTTCTACTAGTTTGTACAGATACATACCCGTTAGCATTGCTGCAACGAAAAGCAAAACCGAGGGTTCTCCCGAAGCGAGTGACGTGAGAGCCGGGCCAGGGCAGAAACCTGCGAGTCCCCAGCCAACGCCAAAAAGCGCCGCGCCTCCCACTAAACGGAGGTCAATGTCTGTTTGTGTGGGTAAAGCAAAGGTCGTGGAAAAAAGCGGCGAGGGGAGGCGACGGATAAGACGATACAGCGTAGCATAGACTCCAATAGCCCCGAGCATGACAAAGGCGAGGCTTGGGTCCCAGTCGCCGGCAAAGTCGAGGAAGGCAGTCACTTTGGCCGGTTGGGTCATGCCGCCTAATCCCAAACCAAGGGCAAAGAGTAAACCTGAAACAAAAGCTGTGAACAAGAGATTCATAGGGCTCCTCCTAACACGTGATTGAGGAGAAATACCGTCAAGGCGCCAGTAGCCATGAATGTGGCTGTGGCGATAAGCGAGCGCGGAGAGAGGCGACTGACGCCGCAGACGCCATGCCCACTGGTGCACCCATTACCAAGCCGAGGGCCGAAGCCAACAAGCAGCCCGGCGAGAATGAGCGCGCCGCCGGATCGGCTGATTTCAATAGCGAAACTCTGCGGTGAGAGCACCCGGAAGAAAAACCCGCCAGTTAACAAGCCGCCTACGAACAAAAATCGCCATAGGGTATCGTGTTTAATCGGACTCAGAAGTCCGCCTACGATCCCGCTAATACCCGCGATTTTTCCATTGCACAAAAGAAGAAGGGCGCCGCTGAGTCCGATGAAGACGCCGCCGGTCAGAGATGCTACTGGAGTGAAGTGCGCCATGTTTTATTCCTTCCCTTATTCTAGCAGGACTTGCCAAAGATGTGCATTTTTGCTTGGCTAAAAACCTATCTCGCTGTATAGCTAAATTGCTATTTAGCTATATGGTTGTTTAGTGTCAAGAGGTCAACGATGAGAAAACCGAGAAAAGAATTGTCCGACGCCGCGCTGCGAATGATCGCCGATCGCTTCAAAGTGCTCGCTGAACCGATGCGACTCAAAATTCTGCATTCTTTGTGGGACGGAGAGCTCACGGTTACCGAGATTATGGCGGCGACTGGCGGTTTGCAAGCAAATGTGTCGAAGCATCTTGGCCTCCTTCAACAGGCGGGGTTAGTGAGGCGGCGCAAGGATGGTTTAAATGTCTACTATCAAATTGCTGACGAGACAGTTTTTGAATTGTGCGAAGTCGTATGCAATAGCCTCCACGATCGTTTGGCGGAGCAAATCGGTGAATTTGCTCCGGTCTCTGCGCGTCGAAAAAGTGCGTGAAAAAGTAGGCGACGCGTGTCCGAGGATGGAAAATAAAGCTGTATTTTTTCCTACTGACTAAAAGAATGCACAGAAAGTTATCCGCTCTACGCGCCCCTATGCTTGCTTGCCCGCATTGACGATAGGGATGAATATCCTTCTTTCGTGGTCGTCCAATCAAAGACTGGAAAATTTCCTGCTCTTCTGTATCGACTGTTGTCGTGGAGAATAGAAAAAGGAAAATGCTTGAAGGTGCGCTTTTTTTGGGGTCATGAGGAAGAAGGTTGACGCCTTCGGGTTCAGTCAAAGAAAATAGGGCGCTTATGTTCGAGCAAAAAGATAAAATAACCGTTCTCTCTCCCTCCGCCTTTCTTGCGGAGCCTCCGCCGGAGGTGGCTGAGCGGATTCGTAAGCAGCCTGAGTGTTGTTTACTCTGGGCAGTGTTGGAAAACGCCGTAGATACGTATATGAAATATGTGACTGCGACGGGGCGGCGCGGGCGGCGTCTTTTTCTCGAAGCGGAGGATTGGATTTGGCGGAATGACCCGACGTGGCTCTGTAGTTTTGTCAGCATTTGCCATACCCTTGGAGTTGACCCTGACTATCTACGGAGAGGGTTACGACAGTGGCGGGACTCTCAAGCGTCACTCCATTTCAAGCAGGCGGCGTAAGCGGCAGCTCCTCCATTACAGCGGTGTCTTTTATGAGCCTTGAGTGTTTCAAACCCAAGGCTGTGCACCAGCGCCAAACATTCGTTTTCTCCTCGCCCCATCTTTACTATTGAATTCGTATTCTGTTACTGTGTCCGTATCTTAACTAGTGTAACTAGGGATGCGCTAGAGAAAGAGAGGGGCACGAAAGAATTATGCCAATGTCAAAAAAAACCCAGACGCGAAAGTCATCATCTTCGTCTGTAGCAAAGGCGCCGAGGGAGAGAGCGCATAGCGTTGCGAGCGCCGTAGAGAAAAAGCCAGTCGAAGCTGAGTTTGCACACAGCGGAGATTTTTTCCGCAGTTTTGTGGAAAATAGTCAAGTTTGTGCGTGTCTAAAAGATGAAGCAGGAAGATATGTCTACGCCAGTAAAGCGTTTGGGCGGTACTTCCCGCAGCTTATTGGTAAGACGGACGCAGACCTCTTTTCTGCTGCGACCACTCGTGAATTGCGGGACCATGACCTTGCTGCATTTATGGGCAGCGGTATTGCAAGGTTTGACGAAACCACTGAGGGAGTTGGCGGGGTGCTGCATTGGACCTCCTTGAAATTTCCCGTGGTGTCGGCTTCTGGCCAGAAGTTATTGGCTGCGATTTGTCTGGATGTGACAAAGCAAAAGAATCTTGAAGAACAGCTCCGCGAAGGCGAAGAGCGCTACCGGACCCTTGCTGAGATTACTTCCGATTACGCCTTCACGCTTAAAGTCGAACCAGACCGAAAGTTGACTATGGAATGGAGCACTCCATCTTTCTCTCGCATTAGTGGTCTTACACAAGAAGAGGTGGTAGACCGCGAAGGTTGGAAGCGTCTTCCTCATCCAGATGATCTGGCCACGGTGCAGCAACATCACGAAGTCGCCCTTTCCGGACAGGAACAGACCTGCGAGTTTCGTATTATCGCAAAAAGCGGCGAAGTGCGCTGGCTACGCGAGTCTGTGCGACCGGTGTGGGACCGAGAACAAGGGCGGGTTATTCGCATTTACGGGGCCGGTCACGATATTACTGAGCGGAAACGCATGGAAGAGCAGTTGCGAGAACGGGTGATTCAACCAAAAGAGCTCGGCATGAATCTGCGCCGGTTCCGCCAGCAATTAGGACTGACACAATCGGTCTTCGGACAAACCTTTGGCAACTATAGCCAACGACAGATCACCAGTTACGAAACTGGCGAGATCGAAATTCCCATGGGGCTTCTCCTCTCAATTCGTAAGAAGGGATATCCACTTGAGGTCGTCTTAGGAGAGAGCCAAACAGATGCTCTTGATAAAGTTGTTGGGTATCTTTCTTCCAGCTGGAGAATTCATGAAACCGCAAAACGCTTGACTGAAAGTGTGTTGCGCCTGCTGGATCGGGAAAGTGCAACGGTAAGTTCTATTATGAGTAATCTGGGAGTGTCTTCCGAAGTCGATACCAATCGGGAGACTTTCACTTTGCGAGACATGTTGCGTCGCGCCGGCATCGAGCCGTCTCTCCCATTGGAAGCAGAAGAAGAGCGCGCCAAGTAATTTCTGTAAGAAGTTGAAAAAAAGAAAAGGGAGAAGGGTCACCCCTTCTCCCTTTTTGTTAACCTTGTTTGCGCAGGGCAAAGAACGACGTGGCGTTGCCGCGTTTGGCCAACAGCAGGAGAGTCTCTTTGTCTTTCGCTTCAGTCATTGCTTTATTAAAGGCTTCTACTGAATCGATGGGTTGACGGTTGACCTCTTCGATCACATCGCCAGCCTGGAGTCCCGCTGTTTCTGCTGCACTACCCGGATCGACA
>CAZUFQ010000263.1:0-8377 GCA_964618735.1 uncultured Enterobacteriaceae bacterium | reverse complement strand
CCGCTTGAGTTGTTCGATGTTATCATCACTACCCCACAATTCTGCTTGCCGTCTCGGCACAACATTTTGCATAATGTTGCTGTGTTGAATCGCATGGCTCCCGAGCGTTTGACTGCGGCAGCAACACAATGGCAAGGGCGACTTGCGAACCTCGCTCGACCTCATACGGCCTTACTTGTCGGCGGGAATAGCTCAACTTACCAGCTGGACCCAGGGACGGCGGCTGAACTGGGACGACGGGCTAGTGCGTACGTGCGTGCGAATGGAGGCTCACTGTTAGTCAGCACTAGTCCCCGCACCCCTGCTGCCGCTACTGAAGCGCTGTTCGCAACGATCGACTGCCCAGCCTACTGTTATCGGTGGCGTCCGAATGATCCTGAGAATCCCTACCTTGCCTATCTTGCTCTGGCGGATAATTTCATTGTCACCGTTGACAGTGCTTCCCAGGTCATTGAAGCCTGTCTGACAGAGAAGCCGGTATCAGTCTTCGAGTGGCCGTCTCGCACTCCCTTCTGGTTGACAATCAAGGAAACGCCCCGGCGCTGGCTGGAGCTGGCGAAGGGAGACGGTCGAGCCACGCAATGGCAGGAGTGGCTGGCCCAACTCTACGACGGTTTGGTCTACGCCGGGTTTGTTCGACCGACACGGAACTTTGAAGCCTATTGGCAAACATTGGAGCAACGAGGACTTGTCTCACGCCTTGGGCAAGGAACACTGTCGTGTCCAGCTCAACCGCTTGACGATATGGAGCGCGCCGTCACCTGTATTCGTCAACTCTTTGCCAACAGCTGTAGTCAGACATTGGACCGGCTGACCTAGGGAGCGCCTTCATAATGGATTCCTTCCTCATTAACGAACAACCATGGCAGGTCCATATTCAACGTCGTAAAGATATTATCCGGCGTTATCCTGAAGTGAAGTCCTTGTTTGGCGCTTATCCTTTGTCAGCTGTATTTATTGCTGGACTGATTGCCCTGCAATGGGCGTTGGCCTGGTTGTTGTGTGATCAGCCGTGGTATGTGATTTTGCTCGCGGCCTATCTTGGCGGCGCCTTCCTGAATCACGCCCTGTATGTGCTCATGCATGAGGCGACGCATAATTTAGTGTTCGGAACCCCAGTGCTCAACAAGTTTGTCGGTCTCATTTGCGATTTCGCCCTTGTGGCGCCCAGTGCGTTGAGTTTTAGAAAATATCATCTTTTGCATCACCAACACCTGAATGAAAAGAACATGGACCCAGATGTTGTGAGTCAATTAGAAGGCCGGCTCATTGGGCATGGCGCTCTTCGCAAAGCACTGTGGCTCTTGTTATTCTCGGTGTTCCAAGCCTCGCGGCCACTCAAGGTTCCTGGCCAATCATTTATCAATTGGTGGATCTTCGCCAACATCGTAGCGCAGATGGGAGTGAATTCCGTGCTCTGGTGGTATGTCGGGTGGGGAGGATTACTATATTTATTCTTCTCAACATTTTTTGCTGTGGGCTTACATCCCTTGGGAGGTCGTTGGATCCAAGAGCATTATTACCTCATGGGCGCTCCACAAGAGACGTATTCTTATTACGGCCCGCTCAATTGGGTGATGTTCAATGTGGGATTTCATAATGAACATCACGACTTTCCCATGGTCGCCTGGAGGAGACTACCGCAGGTGTCTCGCATGGCTCCGGAACCGTATCAAACCTTATTTGCTTATCAGTCATATGTGAGACTCCTTCGTCAATTTATTCTTGACAAGAAGATCAGCGTATTTAGTCGTTGGATTCGACAGGATTTATAGCTACACCACTGAACGAATACATTTTGAAAACGGAGAAAAACATGGGATCGGAAAAAACGCCAGCAACGACCAGTCCTTTGGTGAAGCCGTGTGTCGTCGTTGTGATTGGGGTAGGTCGTAGCGGCACGAGCGTCGTGACGCGGGCCGTGCAGGCGCTTGGGGTTGAACTCGGCAACAATCTCAGGCCCGCAGGAGGGAAAAATCCTACTGGCTTTTTTGAAGACGAGATGCTCCTGGCGCTTACTCGACGCGTACGGAACACCGTCGGTCTGAAAGCCGAGAGCGTCTCGCTTATTGAGGCACACCGGTGGCAAATACCTGCGGTGTTGGCGCTACAACGAGAGGCGATAGCCGATATCCGCCGTCGCTTTGGCCACTATCCCCTCTGGGGTTTCAAACATGCACGCACTCTTCGTCTGCTGCCCTTCTGGCTCTCAGTGTTCCAGACTCTCGACTTGGATGTGCGCTACGTTATGGCTTTGCGTAACCCGCTGAGTGTGGCGCGATCACGGGGCAAGCTGGATCCCCTGCGCGGAGCGCCGGAAAAAAGCAGTCTGGAATGGCTGGTCAACGTCGTGCCTTATTTCCGTGAGGTCAGAGAACGATCTGTTGTCGTAGTAGACTATGATATCTTAATGGCTCGCCCTGTTGCAGAGCTTGAACGCATGGCTGCTGCGCTGAAGTTGCCGCGGACTGCCGACTCACAGGCAGCTATCCATGCCTACGCCAACGACTTCTTGACCTCAACTTTACAGCACAGTCGTTTTACGAACGAAGACTTAGATAATCCCTCTGTTCACCGTTTGACCCGAGATGCATATCTCTGGTTGTATCGGCTTGCGACTGGAGAAATTACGATTGACAATCCGGAATTTTGGCAAGACTGGACACGAATCGAACGTGCGCTGCAAGATCTCGCTCCTGTTCTTCGCCATGTAGACCGACTAGAAGCCGACCTCCGTCGTGCTCGACGCAGCTTTCTTGGCCCTCTCCAAGGCATTCCCCAATCCTGGTTAAACGTACAACAAAATTGGTCGCTTACTCGTGTGATGATGAAGCTGCGTACTGCGATGACACGCGAAGCCTCATGACGACCTCTGCTCCTTAAGTATTTGTCAAAGTATAACGTTCTGATTTGGCTCTTAGGCGTCGCTGCCGGCTTGTCCAGTCGTGCTGTATAGCCCGTTCTCTTTGTTGTGCCGGTGGGTAGTGAAGTAGGCGCGCGCCTCGGCGAGATCTTCTGGCGTGTCGATTTCCTGCCACCAGAGCCCTCTGATGAGGACCGTTTCCACTTGTAGGGAATCGGTAAGGTGATTGATAATATCGTGGTACCACTGGCGTAATGCCGCAGGGTCACGAATAGCCTTATTAAGCGCGGCTTGGAAAGCCGAAACGCCTTTTTGGCGAAACACCATGAGTCCAAGCGATTCCCCGTCGATTGTGGAAGAAGGAAGCGTCTTGCCCACCGCCTTGAGCCGCCGACCTCCATTGAGCGCGACTTTCATGTCATCGTCGTCATACTGTCCCTTCTGATCAATCGCCATAGTGAGCGGGGCCCTCGGCGCCGCGAGCACTTGACGGAGGATTTCTGTCTCAAAAAGCGTATCGCCATTTAAGAGGACGAACTCTTCGGTCATCTCGGGAATCGCCAACCAACAGGTCACCATGGTGTTGGTGGTGGCAAAAAAGGGATTATAACGGGTCTGCACTTGGATGTCCGTGTGTGGTCGCGTGGCGAGGAAGTGCTCGACTTTCTCGACGCCATAGCCGACCATCACTGTAACCTGCCGAATGCCACAATGCGCAAGGGCGCGCAACTGCAATTCTAGCACGGGCAGGTCGACGTGCACCGGAAGCAGACACTTGGGTAGTTCTTCCGTGGTGGGTCGCAGGCGGCGTCCCATGCCTGCACTCAAGAGGATTGCTTTCATACTCGACTTAATGATCAAGCGGCTGAGCACGGCCCCATGTTTTGCCCCGTGCTTTCTGCTGTTGTCTTCAGGGAAGGGAGTACTATGGTCCAGCCACCGTGCTCGGTATAAGAGAAAACGGAGAGAGAATCAAGTCCGCGACAAAGCCAGAGAACGCATGCCGTCCGTTTCGAAAAATTTTGCACGAGTCCCGCTCTTTTGGGATTCTTTCCTGTGCGTACTGCGTACACGTTTTTTTCCGAGTCGCCGGTTGGGGGCGACGTTGAGCAGCTACGTCATACAAGAAATCACGGTTCCTACCTTCATTGCTATTGCCGGGTTGACCGTTTTGATTCTCGCCAAAGATATTTTGGGCTTTACCGATTTTGTCATCAATCGCGGCTTCGGCGCGCCGGTTGTGCTCATGATCGCTTTTTATGAAATTGTGCCGCTTGCATCCCGCACACTTCCTTTCGCTGTGCTCATTGGAGCCCTTGTTGGTCTTGGCCGTCTAAAAGCTGACCATGAGATTGTCGCTCTGCAAGCGGCGGGCGTATCGGGACGACGACTGGTAGGCCCCGTGCTGGCGTTTGCCACAGGCATGATGACTGTTGGTCTAATCCTTAGTCTCTTTGCTGCTCCGTGGGCAATTCGTTCGCTGACATCGACTCTGAAACAAATGGCGACGGAGAACCCGGGACTTTCACTGCGTTCGGGCACGGTGCGTGAATTCAACGGTGTAAAACTTATTGCCCGTGAAGTCTCCGCAAGTGGGAAGCAGTTGCGCGGCGTGCTCTTATGGCTGCCTGAAAATGGACAGACCTTGTTCGCCGAGCGCGGAGAAATCGCGCCTCAGAATGAAGGCGTGATGCAACTGATTCTTTATGACGGCGTTATGTTGCGCACCCCGCGTACTCAAGGTCAAGAGACGCGTTTTGAACGATTCTTTCAACCGTTACACGATGATCTCGGGAAAGTACGACGACATGAAGATTTCCTTTCCAGCGTGTCGCTGGAAGAGCTTGCTGCGCTTTCGTGGGGAGAAGCCGAGTCTACAGAGTTAACTCAACGCGCGCAGATTGAATTGCATCATCGCCTTTCTTATCCAGTCGCCAGTCTCTGTTTCGCGTTGCTTGCCGTACCACTTGCTTTAAACAGTCGCCAATTTTCCCGTGCGACTGGAGGATTGACCGGATTCCTTGTGACCACCATCTACTATGGATTGCTGCAACTGGGAGACGGCCTCATCCAAGCCGATGTTGTGAGTGTTGGCAGGGGAGTGTGGCTGCCGAATGCCGTTGTGGCTCTCTTGGCTATCGTGCTCTTGTGGCGCAACCGTCTTGCTCTGCGCGGCAGGGCGGTCGGCAACCGAGAGCAAGCGTGGGTGCAGCAAGCGCAGCGCCGCCGACTTCGTTTCCCTCGCATACAAAGGCAGGTATTGCGGCGCTACATAACGCGTAATTATTTGCAAATGTTATCGTTTTCGTTTTCGTTACTGTGACCCGGATATCTGTTTGTTTACATACTTGACTGGCTCGAATGGTTAGCGCGTTACCACGCCGATATGCTCAAGGCGTTCCAATTCTATTGTCTGCGACTTCCCCTGCTGATCTGGCGTATCGTACCAATGTCCTTGTTGCTAGCGACAACAGTGACGGTAAGTACATTGTCTGCTCGACGAGAGTTGATCGGGATGCGCGCGTGTGGAGTCTCCGTTGTACGCGCACTCATGCCTATTTTGCTGATTGCTGGACTGGTGGCTCCGGCTTACTTTCTATTGAACGAAGTGGTGGCCCCAAAGACCAATACGTTGGCGGAGCAATTTAAAAATAGAGAAATTAAAAACCGCATGGAAAACACTGCGCCGTTGTCGCACATGATTTGGTATCGTGCTGGGTCTCATGTCTATCAATCCGAGCAACTCGATGCGCGACTCGGCCAAGCAAAAGAAATCTCAATCTACACCCTTGGGGCAGATGGGTTGCCTGTGGAGCGTATTGACGCCCATGAGGCGAAGCATATTGGGAAAGGCGTGTGGGAACTGGTTGAGCCTGTGCGTGTCGAGATTTCGGATCAAGGGTTGTCTGAGACGCCTGTTGCTACCCACATTCAGTTGGGAGAGCCGCCAACCGAACCAATCGATACGATGCAGCTCGGCATCCAAGATCTCTATCGACAAATTCGAGTGACTGAAGCAAGCGGTTACAAGGCGGCGATTTACAGAGTCGATTTCCAGGTAAAACTTGCCGCCCCATTTGCCTGTCTGCTTTTGCCTGCCGTGGCCCTGTTTTTCTCCGTGAGCGGGCCGCCATACCCGGGAACGGCAATGACGCTACTGATAGGAACGGTGCTGGGGGTTGGACATATTCTCCTGACAGGCGTAGCGGCTTCACTCGGGTACGGCGAATTTCTCCCGCCGATCCTAGCGGGTTGGGCTCCTTCAGTAGTATATGCTGCTCTCGCCGGGTTCTTGGCCTGGCGAAGTAACGGATAAGCGCTGCGACTCGCCGACAGCTCTGACCTTGACAACCTCCCACTACAGCGCGGATACTTGCCTGCCAATGGGTAAAACACACTTGGCTCAAGGGGGGACCTCGATTGCTCCAACAGCAGTCGGGGAAGGACGGCGGTTTTTTTACGGTTGGGTAATCGTCGCTTGTACATTCACTGTGCTGTGCATTGCCTACGGCATTCAATTTACCTTTGGGGTGTTCATGCCGGTCATTTCTGCTGAAACCGGCTGGGACCGCGCGAGTCTGTCGCTGCCGTATTCGCTGTATGTCTTTCTGTATAGCGCTCTTGGCGTTGTCACGGGTCGTCTGACCGATCGCTGGGGGCCGCGTGTCGTCATTACCGTCGGCGGTTGCCTGCTGGGTAGCGGCATTGTGCTTATGAGTCAGGTGCATGCCTTATGGCAATTGTATCTCTTCCTCGGCGTCATTGCTGCTTCGGGCATGAGCGCTGCGTACGTGCCCTGTAACGCCACGGTTGTTCGTTGGTTTACGGTTAAACGCGGGCTTGCCATCAGCATGACGTCGAGTGGAGCGAGTTTCGGCATGTTTATCTTCCCTCCGCTTACCACTGCGCTGATTGCGGCGTATGGGTGGCGCACGACCTATTTCATTCTGGGCGTGATTGCCGCCTTTGTCGCCAGTGTGGGTGCGTCATTTGTGGTGCGCGACCCGGAGAAAATAGGCTTATTCCCGGATGGTCTGCCCCCACAAGAAACATCGCTCAGTCAGACAAGTATGATGCGGACACAAGCCGATGAGTGGACTCTAGCCGCAGCCAAGCGGACCACCGCGTTTTGGATGTTGAACATAATTTTTACTCTGACGTGGTTGGTCGTCTTTATGCCGATGGTGCACATCGTGCCATTCGCAGTTGATCTGGGTATCCCCCAATTTCGCGCGGCAATGACAATCAGTGTGATCGGGTTTGCTGGCTTTGCCGGTCGGCTCGCGATTGGCTCCATCTCCGATTATCTGGGAAGAGTAGCAACCCTCGGCCTGTGCTTTTTCTTGCAAGCTCTGGGCTTCTTCGGGTTCACGCTGAGCACGGGACTCTCTACGTTGTATCCGGCGGCGGCCGTGTTCGGCTTCTCGTATGGCGGAGGCACTGCGCTATTTCCGGCAATTATTGGCGACTTCTTCGGCAGAGTGGCGGTTGGTTCGATTGTCGGATTCATTTTTGCGCTTGCTGGATCCCCTGCGGCGTTCGGTCCGCTTATCGCCGGTTATGTCTATAACGTCACCGGCAGCTACAGCGCGGCCTTCAATCTCAGCGCAGCTCTTAATGTCGCTGCGCTAGTGCTCTTATTCTTCTTGAAAAAACCGCAAGCCCCGACAGCCTAAATTCCGCTTGTCGCTGGCTTGACTACACAACAAAATCCTTTTTATCATTTTTATATCTTCAGGCGTCATTGCAAAGCCACGCTTGAAGAAATTTTTCACCTTTCTGCAACAAAGTAGAAAAGGAGAAGGTCAGCAACATGCGAAAACGAAGCAAATATCAACAAGCGACACTCGTGGGCCTGGTAAGTATACTATTAGGAACGACGGTCGGCTGTTCCCAACCCTTATCAACACGCGAGAAAGGCGCTCTGGGAGGTGCGGCAGTTGGCGCTGGAGCTGGTGCGCTGCTTGGCGGCGGCAAAGGTGCGGCTATTGGCGGCGCAGCGGGTGCTCTGGGCGGAGCGATTATCGGTGATCAAATGCAGCGGCGAGAGAATGATCAGTATTATGAGGACCAACGCGCCCGTGAACAAGCAGAACGTGACCAACGCCAACAGGAACTCGATCGGGAGCGTCGCCAGAGAGATAATGATTATTGATCCGCCACTCCATACAAAATAAGACAGCCGGTCAAAGGAAAATAAGACAAGTCCACAGCAGCAATACGTAGCAGATCCTTGAAAAAACAGTCTTTTTCGAGACCTGAACACTTTTTCTGTTTGGCCTAACTCTTGCTCACTATAGGGACAAGCGCACGCACAGCGCAAAATTTTTGAGGAGGTGGACAGATGTTTCCTTCACTGTCACTCTCAGGCGTTCCTCAGAGTGGGCTCGACATGACAACGGATCTGACTTCTCTCTTCGTGGGGCTCGTGGTCATACTGGGGCTCTCATTGCTTGGCATCGCATTCGCCATCGGAGTTCATGACACCCGAGAGGCGCGGTCCAAGAGCCCAAA
>CAZUFQ010000262.1:0-8393 GCA_964618735.1 uncultured Enterobacteriaceae bacterium | reverse complement strand
CGCGTAAGCATCGCTCTTGTGCACGATGTCTTGCGAGACAAGCTTGACGACGACTGGATCGCCGGGATACTGCGCCAAAGCTTCTTTCGAGATCATCGTCCCCTTTGGGATGAATTGATGCCGCGGGGGCGAAATCGCACCGACGAGTTCGATCAGGCGGTATACCTCGTGCTCGTACAGCTGCCTTCGCCCTTCCTCATAGGCATCCATCAGAATGCTTTCGAACGCGTGGGCCTCCGCCCCCGTGAGCGCATTGGCCTCCTCGTCGGTGAGGGATTCGGCGGCCTCCTCAAGAGCTTCATCCGAAGCTAGATGCTCCGGCGACAATGTATCGATCCACTGCCGTACGGACCGTGACGAGTGGCCCCGCTGCAGGCCCTCGACGTAAGCGGAAGCGGCGGCTCGCCCAAAGCGAAAGGCTCGCTTGTTGACATCGACAACGCGCTCGCCCTTGGGTGCGAACATCTTTTCAACGACCGTTCCGTTTCGCTAACCCTTACTTCCTTGATCTCCTTTCCCCTCACCTCCTTATTCATAAGAATTACCTGTTTGATTCATTCCTTAGCCCTGTATCCTCCAATATATATGAAGGCACATTTTTTGCTCAACTCACGGAAGGCCGTCGGCGAGGTCAGGCCGATGAGGTTATAAAAGAGAGGATATTTCGTGTGTTATGAGGAAACCTGCACCTCGCCCGTCCCGCCTGCTCTCCCGTCGCCAGTTCCTACAAGTTTCAGGCATGGCTGCCTTGGCTGCCAACTTACCGCTCGGATGGGCCGGCAGAGTTTTCGCTTCAGACGCCCCCGAAACTCCACAAATACGCATTGGCATTATCGCTCTCACTGATTGTTCTTCGATCGTCGTAGCGTACGAGAAAGGCTTTTTCAAAGAGCAAGGGCTCGACGTCACCATTTCTAAAGAAGCCTCTTGGGCGGTGATTCGCGATAAACTGCAGCTCGGCGAAAACCAGGCGACACACATGTTATACGGTATGCCCTATGCATCTACGATGGGTCTGTTTGGGGCACCGGTGAAGCCGATGATCATTCCCTGGGCAATCAACTACAACGGACAAGCCATCAGCTTGAACAACGACCTCAAAGAGAAAGGCGTCCGTTCTCCTGGAGATTTGAAGAAACTGCTTGACGCAGAAAAAGCCGAGGGCAAACCACCGCGCACCTTCGCCATGACATTCCCGCCGGGCACTCACGCCATGTGGATGCGCTATTGGTTGGGCGCCGGCGGCATCGACCCGGATAAAGACGTCTCATTAGTCACCATCCCTCCCCCGCAAATGGTCGCCAACATGAAGGTTGGCAAGATGGACGGGTTTTGCGTTGGCGAACCATGGAATGCCCGCGCCATCGCCGACGGCATCGGCTTCACCGCCACGACAACACAGGCGCTGTGGTTGAATCACCCTGAGAAAGTCTGCGCCTTTACTGCCGAATTTGCAGAGAAGAATCCTAAAACGGTGAAAGCAGTGCTCCGCGCGCTGCATCAGTCCAGTGTCTTCATCGACAAACTGGAGAATCGTCCCGAAGTAGCGGAGATTGTTTCACGCCCCTCGTATATCAACTGTCCCAAAGAAATCATCCTTGGTCGCCTGCTCGGGAAATATGACCATGGCGACGGCGCCGGAGAACATGAAGATAAAGACTACATGCGCTTCTTCGAGCGCGGCGTCAATTTTCCGTGGAAGTCACACGGAGTGTGGTGGCTGAGCCAGTTCCGCCGCTGGGGTATGGTCAAAGGCGCGCCCGATTACAAAAAGATCGTTGATCAAGTGCACCGCCCTGATATTTATCGCGAAGTCGCGAAAGAGCTGAGCATTGAAGCGCCGGCTGAAGACTTCAAGCCGGAGAAACTCTTCGATGGCGTCTCTTTTGATCCCACCAAGCCCGAGGAGTACGCCAAGGCTTTCACTATTAAGACTATTGCCGAAGCCTGAAAAATACTGGTGAAAAAGGTAGGGAATCTTATGATGAAATCACAGCAGCTTAAAGCAATTTTCTTTCCTCTCATCGGCATTGCAGCAGTCGTTGGGCTATGGGGCCTATTAAGCCACACAGTCGCCCCGGATTTGCCTTCTCCATTGCGAAGCTGGGAAGAGTCGAAGCGCTATATCCTTGATCCTTTCTTCAAAGAGGGCGAGATGAATCAGGGCATCGGTCGACTTGCCTTCTATAGCCTCACACGCGTAGCCAAAGGGTACGCGCTCGCTATTCTTCTCGGCACCCCGCTGGGCTTCCTCTTAGGCCTCTCGCGCGGCTTTACGCAAGCGTTCGACCCCCTCATTCAGATCCTCCGCCCCATTTCTCCACTCGCCTGGCTGCCGCTCGGCTTAATTTTGTTCCAGCGTTCCGAACCCGCCGCCCTGTTCACTATCGCTATCTGCGCTATGTGGCCAACGGTCATCAATACTGCCGTCGGCGTGCGTAACATCAATCAAGATTACCTCAACGTGGGGCGCGTGTTGCGTTTGTCACGGTGGCAAATGCTGCGAAAAATCATCATTCCCGCCACGCTGCCCTACCTATTTACCGGGTATCGTTTGAGTCTCGGTATCGCTTGGCTCGTGATTGTCGCGGCGGAAATGCTCACCGGCGCCGCCGGCGTGGGAGGCTTTTTGTGGCAAGAGTACAACAGCTTGGTGTATTCGCATATCATCCTGGCGATCATCACCATTGGGCTCACTGGCTATTTACTTGATCGCCTCATGGCGATGGCCGAGATTCACTTCCAAAGGACGTAACCCGTGAATTTACAGAGCGTTAAAAACGACGGTCAAGCTTCCGCCTTGTCGTTCGCCGCAGTGGATGCACCTATGCCGCCGCTCATTGAAGTTCATGACGTAGAAAAAAGTTTTCCCGGACGCGCGCAACCTGTGCTCACACGCGTCTCCTTCTCCATCACTGAAGGTGAATTCGCGGTAATTGTCGGCGGTTCGGGTACAGGAAAAACGACCCTCATTTCACTGCTGGCTGGATTGCTGACGCCAGATCACGGTGAAATCCTGTTCGCGGGAAGGCTGCTTTCAGGGCCGGGGCCGGAACGTGCGGTCGTCTTCCAGAATTACTCGCTGTTGCCTTGGTTAACAGTTCTGGAAAATGTCAGCTTAGCGGTGACGGCGGCCTCTCCTCATTTTAATCGTCGCACCGTGCAGGATCACGCCCAGTATTTCATTGAACTCGTCAATCTGGGCGCGGCAGTCAACAAGCGTCCACGCGAATTATCCGGCGGGATGCGTCAACGCGTTGCTCTCGCGCGCGCCTTAGCTATGGAGCCGCGCCTGCTGCTGTTCGACGAACCGCTGAGCGCGCTCGACGCACTGACGCGCGCCACCCTGCAAGACGAATTGGCTCGCATCTGTAGTGAAACAAAGACGACGGTCATCATGGTCACAAATGATATTGACGAGGCGATTCTGCTTGCAGATCGAGTCTACCCGCTTACGCGCGGACCAGCGGCCACTCTTGGTCATCCAATCACCAGCGCGCTGCCGCGCCCGCGTAGCCGCCACGGCATCAGTCTGGACCCTGCCTACCAAGAAGCACGTCAACATATCGTGGCCTTCTTGGAACGGTCGAAAAAGGCAAGCAGTATTATTGAGACAGAAACATCCACGCCGGGACTTCACAGCGCCTCATCGAGTTCTCAAACCCCGAGTTCCTCGCCCCTCACGCCGAGGATCCAATCGCTATGACTCCTTGGATGATCGAACTCTGGCAACTCCGTAAAGAATACTCGACGCCCACGGGGCCTGCGGTTATCGTTGCAGACTTTACCCTCAAAGTCCGCGAGGGCGAGTTCGTTTGCATTATTGGGCATTCGGGGTGCGGGAAGTCGACAGTCCTTTCCATCCTTATGGGACTTAACACGGCCACCTCCGGCAATGTGGTGGTCGGAGGAAAAGAAATCGCGGGCCCCGGTCAGGACCGCGGCGTGGTCTTTCAAACTGCAGCCTTGCTTCCATGGCTTTCGGTCCGGGACAACATCCGTCTCGCGATCGATGCGCGGCAGGGAGCGTCTACTCGAAAAGAGGCCAACACACTGGCTGATCAGTATCTCGCGCAAGTAGGATTAGAGAATATCGGCGATTGCAAACCTGAGGAACTTTCAGCTGGTATGCGGCAACTGGTCGGCATTGCACGCGCCTTTGCCATCGAACCGCAAGTCTTGCTCCTCGACGAACCGTTCAGTCTGCTCGACGCGCTCACACGATTTGAGCTGCAGGACCAACTGTTACAGCTTTGCGAGCGCACCCACAAAACTGTTGTCATGGTCACGCACGATGTGGACGAAGCGCTTTTACTGGCCGATCGCATTGTCATGATGACGAAAGGTCCAGCGGCCACCATAGGCGCTATTCTCTCAACACCATTCCCGCGCCCGCGCATACGCACGGAGGTGCTGAAGCACCCCGCTTACTACCGTGCCCGTGATCAACTCTTAACATTCTTAGAATCGGGCATAGCGCTAGCAGAAGATGCAGACGAAGTTCCGGAAGGAGAAGATGATGCGGAGGTTCCCCCTTTACTTGCCGTTGGTTCTCACTAATATCTTGACGATATTGATCGTCCCGCCACTCACTCACAGCGAAGTTGTCCTCTCAGATATTTCCCCCAAATTATCAGTCAGCGGCAGCATAAGGCTCAGAGGAGAATTCTGGAATTGGTTTGAGCCAAAAGGTCCACAAAGCAACTCGTACAATTTCTTTGGTTCGATAGCGCGAGGCGCGGTGCAATGGAAAGATGAGGCGTTCGATGTCTACTTTGAAGGACAAAATTCTTCGCTCGCTGGTCTGCCGGACGACGCAGTTGCTCCGGCGCCACAAGGATCACTAGGTTTAGGCGCTGTCTACTTTGCTCATAATCGCCGTCAAAACGACACCAACATTTTCCTCAAGCAAGCTTTTATTGTCCTCAAACGCGTCGGCCTCGAAGGGCTCTCACTCAAGGGCGGACGCTTTGAATTTTCCGAAGGAAATGAAGTCCTCACGAAAGATCCCACGCTGGATTGGTTGAAAAATGTGCGGCTTTCGCAACGACTGATCGGGCCTTTTGGGTTCTCGCATGTGGGTCGTGCGTACGATGGCGGACAGGCGAGTTTCACACGCGGTCCTGTTAACCTTATCTTGATGGCGTCGCACCCAACCCAAGGCGGCTTCGACCTCGCCGGCATGAAAGAGATGAACGAGATTGATCTACTCTATGGCGCGATCAACCTTACGCGCCCTGCATTTGCCGAGAATATGGACGCCCGCTTTTTCTACATTTACTACGGCGATGATCGTGGCCTCCTCAAGTCGGACAACCGTTCGGCTGCGCTACGAGCAAAAGATAAACAAGATATTTCGATCCACACCGAAGGCGCACATTGGATCTATGCTCTGCCAACCACTGCCGGACCAGTCGATTTTCTCGCGTGGGGCGCTATACAGCAGGGCCAGTGGGGCCAGTTGAATCACGACGCCTGGTCTTGGGATCTGGAGGCTGGCTGGCAACCTGCGATGATTCCCTGGAAACCCTGGTTCAGAGTCGGTTATAGTCGTAGCTCCGGGGACGATAATCCCAAAGATCATGAGCATGGCACCTTTTTCCAACTGCTTCCTACGGCCCGGCTCTACTCCTTTTCCACATTTTACAATTTGATGAACACTGAAGACGGTTTTCTTCAGCTTATTTTGCGCCCCTTCCCCGGAGTGGTCTCGCGCACTGATCTTCACTTTATTCGTCTCACCGAAAAGAAAGACCTCTGGTACACCGGCTCGGGCGCAACCGAGTCAGACCGCAATGTCGGCTTTGGTTTTCCTGGACGTCCAGCGTTCGGTCACCGCGATTTGTTCCGTATTGTCGAAACCTCTCTGAGTTATGACTGGAATACTCACTTGAACCTCAGCGTCTATTACGGGCACGTGTTCGGTCAGGAGGTCGTGCGTGCGATTTATCCGCACGATCAAGCCGACTTCGGCTATCTGGAAGTGACACTCAAGTTGTGACAAACCAACTGTTTCCTCAGCAGCAGCTGTTGTTCTGCTTGCACTTTTTCTCATCACACTACAACACTTTAACCTTCGTCTACATTTCCCTCAAAACAAAACCGCTGATCGTCTCACAGCTTATCTTTGTGATGAATGAGGCGATCAGCTCGGCCCGCTAATTGCTTCCTTAGCCTGTCTCCCTGCTTCTCCAGCAGGGGCAACAAAGAAAGAGGAGAGATACAGTATGACTCAGGGACCACGCGAACGACTCGTCGTCATTGGCAATGGGATGGCGGGAGCACGAGTGGTTGAAGAAATCCTCCAGCGCGACGGGCAACGCTTCGCCATTTCGATGTTCGGCGCTGAACCGTACGGCAATTATAATCGCATTCTCCTTTCCAACGTCCTTAACGGCTCCCAACGTATGGATGAGATCTTTCTCAATCCGCTCGCCTGGTATACCGAACGCAACGTCACCCTCCATGCCGGTGTGAAAGCTTTGTTAATCGATCGCATCAGTCGGGTCGTGATTGGTAAGCCAATGGGGCCATCCGGGGTTCCGTATGGACTCAATGGCTATGACCACTCAGCGACGACTATCGAAGAACCTTATGACAAGATCATCATTGCCACCGGTTCGCGCCCTTTCATTCCTCCGCTGGAAGGGATGGGAAAGTTAGGAACATTTCAGTTCCGCACCGTCGACGATTGCGACCACATCGCCGCCTATGCGAAACACTGTAAGAAGGCGACCGTCATCGGTGGTGGACTGCTGGGACTCGAAGCAGCACGGGGCCTACTCACCCATGGCGTCGAAGTCACGGTCATCGAGGCGTTACCTCAGCTCATGGCGGCGCAGCTCGATCCCGAAGCCGGCGTGCTGCTGCAAACCGCGATCGAACAGATGGGAATTCGTGTTCTTCTGGCAAAGTTCTTGACGGAAATTCTCGGCGACGAGCATGTGACCGGAATAAAATTTAAAGATGGTGAAGTTTTAGACACAGACATGGTCGTGGTCAGCGCCGGCATCCGCCCCATCACGGAAATCGCCAAAGACTCCGGACTCACGGTCGAAAAAGGCATCGTCTGCGATGACCAGATGCGCACCAGCGATCCCGATATTTTTGCCGTAGGCGAGTGCGTCCAACATCGCGGCGTTATCTACGGACTGGTTGATCCCATCTGGGAACAAGCCGCGACCCTCGCTGACGTTATTACCGAGAAAAATCCTCATGCGGCTTACAAGGGATCCAAACTCGCGACAAAACTGAAAGTGATGGGCGTCCAACTCGCTTCCATGGGAGTAACGAAATCAGCTCAGCCGGACGACGAAGTTGTTATGTACCGCGAACCGTCTCGCGGCGTCTACAAAAAACTCATCATTCGCGACGAGAAGTTGATCGGCGGGATTCTTCTTGGTGAAACTGACACTGCAGGCGTACTCACACAAATGTTTACACTGGAAACCATGCTGCCGGAACGGCGTGCGGATCTCCTTTTCGGCACGTCGAGCGGGGCGCCGATTTTGTCGGTGTTCGATCTACCCGACCACGCCCAGATTTGTAACTGTAATGGCGTTTCCAAGGGGTGCATCAAAGAGGCGATTCAGATTGGTAAATGTAGATCAGTTACGCAGGTTGGCGCGCACACGAAGGCAGGAACAGGCTGTGGAAGCTGCAAAAGCCTGGTCATGCAACTCCTCGAAGTATACGCCGGCGAGGTCATCGAAGATCCGAGCGAACACTACTACGTGCCCGGCGTACCGCTGACGAAACCGGAACTGATTGCGGCAATCAAAACTAAAGGCTTAAAGAGCGTCAGCGCCGTCTTCCGTGAACTTGCCAATGGCAAAGAAGATCCCGGCAGTAAAGTTGGATTGGCGTCATTGTTGAAGTCAATCTGGCCGCATGAATACGAAGATGAACGCGACGCGCGTTTCATCAATGACCGCGTGCACGCCAACATTCAGCGGGATGGCACGTTCAGCGTTGTGCCCCGCATCTATGGCGGCGTTACCTCGGCCGCCGAACTCAAAAAGATCGCCGAAGTCGCCGAGAAGTATAACGCCAAAATGGTCAAATTTACCGGCGGGCAACGTATTGATTTGCTCGGGTTCAACAAAGCCGACCTTCCAGCAATCTGGAAAGAGCTCGGCATCCCCAGCGGCCACGCCTACACCAAGGCCTTCCGCACTTGCAAAAGCTGCGTCGGCACAGATTTTTGCCGCTATGGCCTTGGCGACTCCATCGCGCTGGCCCAAAAGATCGAGCGACGTTTTCAGGGGATAGAATCTCCTCACAAGATGAAACTCGCTACCGCTGGCTGCCTACGCACCTGCTCGGAAGCATACGTCAAAGCCACCAGGGCGTTGGCGAGCACTAGCATGGACAGCGGGAACGTTGCTGCGTGC
>CAZUFQ010000261.1:0-8405 GCA_964618735.1 uncultured Enterobacteriaceae bacterium | reverse complement strand
GGCGAGGGAATGGCCCGAAAGCATACGAGGTAAAGGTCTTAAGTTGGGACTAGGGGGGCCGCCGTGCCCCTACAGACCTGGAGCCTTGTCGTAATGCCTGGGCTCATACCAGTGCAAACTGCTCTAATTGAGATCGATGCCATACACGCGAGCCGCGTTGTCCCGCACGATCTTCCACTTTACTTCGTCACCTGTGCCGCGAAAGTTCCGCGCTACAGCTTCGCGCGAGCGCGGCCAGGTCGCCATTAGATGCGGATAATCACTGGACCACATGTAGTTGTCTACGCCAAAGAGATCACAGTTGCGCACGCCCACTTCATCATCAATGAACGTGGCGTACACCTGGCGACGGAAATACTCGCTCGGCAACAATTTTAAGGTCGCCGCGCCCGAGGCGCTCAGTTTCAGCGAGCCCAGTTTGTGAAAGGTCAAGTCAGCGCGAGCCAGGAAATGGGGAATCCAACCAATATCGTTTTCCGCCGACACCAGCTTCAGCGCCGGGAAGCGTTCCAGCACGCCGCCGAAGAGCATCGTAGCGAAAGTGCGCTGCACTTCATGCGGAATCGTCATGGCTCTCAGGAACAGATCCGCATCATAACGGCTCTCGCGTCCATGCCCCGTGCCTAAATGGAGACTCAGCGGTGCGCCCAGCGCTTGCGCCTCCGCCCAAAACGGATCGTACATGCGGTCCGCATAGCTCTGCCCCTCAGGCGGGGAGCACATGATCAATGCGCCCCGCAGCCCCATCTTCATGCAACGTCGCAATTCCTTGACCCCCTCTTCAACATTAAGGAGAGGAATCAACGCCAGCCCTAACAGATGTTTGCCGTCGTAGCGACACAGTTCCGCTAACCAGTCGTTGTACACGCGGAAAAGTTCACGCTGGAACGGTTCCTCCAACAAGCCAAACAAACGAAAGCCGAGGGTCGTGTAAATCACTTCCGCCTCGACGCCGTCTAAGGCCATGTCTTTCAGACGCGGAGCAGCTTCCCAACCACCCGGCAATGCGTTGTCGTAATTCGTGGCCTTCTGAAATTCATTGTACTCACTGGGATCTTTCCCTGCAGCAAACGCTAACGACGCCGGGCGCGGCTCCAGCCCCTCACAGATGAACCACTCCCCTTTGCGTCCTTGCGGCTCATGGACCACGCGCGGAGCGCGGTCCCGAAACGATTTATCCACCCGTTCGACCCATAGATTGCGCGGCTCGATGACATGTGAATCTGCGGAAATCATGCCTTGTGCAGCCATGATCTACCTCCTTTTTACTTCGGCGTTTCCCCAACCGAACTTATGATTGCCTACGATAGCCAATTATGGGACGGAACTGACTGCTTGTAAATCCGAGCAGAACGCAGTAAAGCGGAAGTAACTGGGTGGACCCTACGACATGATCACGACTCGCGTCAAGACAGAGGGCTCGGCGCGTGAGGGTGCGCTGAGTGCAATGACTTGATGCGGAGCGTAGCGGACAATCAACGTCTTTGCGCCAAAGGAGGTACAGCCCATGGCAACCTACCGTATCATTTCCGGGGATTCGCATTTTGTAGAGCCGGCCGAGATGTGGCGGGAACGGATCGACGAGAAGTTCCGCGACCGCGCCCCCCACACCAAATGGGGGCACGATGACAGAGAAGGAGAATTCTTCGTCTGCGAGAACATCACTCCGATCCCGGTCGCTGGCTTTTTTGGCTCAGGCAAGACCGCCGAAGAACTTCCCCAACACGCCAAGCGCGGTTTTGATGTCGCGCCTAAAAGCGTGTGGGACCCGGCAGAACGCCTGAAGGAACAAGACGCCGACGGGGTCACTGCCGAAGCGCTCTACACCTCGATGGGAATGCTGTTGTTTGGATTAGATGACCCTGCACTGCGCGCCGCCTGCTTCCGCGGGTTTAATGATTGGGCGGCCGACTACTGCAGCTACAATCCGCAACGGCTCATTGGGCTTGGCGCTATTACGCTAGAAGATATTCCCGCGGCAGTGGCCGAGCTGGAGCGCATCGCCAAGAAGGGATTGCGTGGGACGTTGATCTGGGGAGCGCCGCCGGAGGACCGGCCGTACAGCTCGCGCGACTATGATCCGTTCTGGTCGGCGGCGCAAGATCTGAACATGCCGCTGAGCCTGCATATTCTCACGGGTCGCGGCGGGGTGCAGTTCGATCCGCGCCGGGTGCTCTATGGCTACATGCGTTTGCCGCAGGAAATCCAGCTCACATTTGCCGACCTCATCGTCGGCGGCGTGCTGGAACGCTTCCCGCGTCTCAAACTGGTCTCGGCGGAAAATGACGTGTCGTGGATTCCGCACTTCATGTATCGCATCGACCATGCTTACGATCGCTTGCGGCATTTTGAAGGCTTGACGCTGCCTATGCTGCCCAGCGAGTACATGAAGCGCAATGTCGTGGCAACGTTCCAGTTTGAGACCACGAACGTGCCGTTCACTCGGCAGATTTACGGAGCGGACAATATCATCTGGTCGTCGGACTATCCGCACACCGACTCGCCCTGGCCGCGCTCACGAGACATCATAGCCGAGGCGTTTAAGGACATCCCCGGAGTTGACGTCCAGAAGATCGTCGGCGGCAACGTCGCGAAACTCTACAATATCAACTAAATGCCCATCCGAGAGGAGGAGCTCTCCGCCCTCCTCTCACGTCGCCCGGAACACTTTCCCCGCTTCTCGCAGCAAACCGGGCTCTCGTACTACCAACGCCGCAAGAAACGCTTCCTTGTCCTGCGGTGAGATGAGAATGCTTCGCTTCTCTGCTCCATACCGCACACACAAACGGTCCAAGGAACAGGCCGGGCCCGATAAGGGACTGGAGGTGGGAGAGATCTCTGCGATTTCTCGCAGGGGAATGCGCCAGCGGAAGGGTCCTGAGCGAATAAGAAGTTCGTGCGCCGTGAAGATGTACTGCGTTCCATAGGTGATCCAAAGTATGAGCGCGGCTACCGCTCCCAAAAGAATGGTCATTACGACGCGAGATACCCACGGTTCTGAGGTGCTCCACACCGTAAGGGTGGAGCCGAATATCGCAACTACACCACCCCAAAGCACCACCACCAGCCAAGCGTCTCGCTTGCTGGGGTAGATTGTTTGTCCATTAGCAACGTTCATCTGTCCTCCGCCCGCTAGCTCTTTGCCATCAGTGCGATGCGGTAAGGATACAGCTCTGCCCGCATGACCTGATGTGCGACTGCCGGGTCACGCTCCATCACATCGCGCGCCGCCTCTTCGGAATCAGCGCGCAGGATCACAATGCCAAAACTTCTCTCATCGGTATTCAGGGTGCGCCCGGCAAGCGCTACCACTCCTTGCTCAGTCAACTGCTGGAGGTACGCAAAATGCCGTGAGATAATTTCCGCCTCGGCAGGCGTCGGCCCCTGCGTCAGCATCTCCGGTCGGGAGGGCTGGATTTTGTATAGATAATGAGTGACCTCTGACATGTGGCTGCCTCTATGCTTTTTACATGCTCAAGATCCGTAACGCATTGCTCCTGTAAATTTCCTCTTTTTGGACTCACCACTGTAGGAACACCATAGATGGTGGAGTAGTACAGGAGTGAGCCCTCTTGGTTTCCGGTTCCCTCGCCCCTCGGGGGAGAGGGCTAGGGTGAGGGGATGTTTACAGCGATCACCCTCGCCTGGGTCTTCTCTCCTCAAGGGAAAGGAAAAAATCCGTTCTCTGTACCCCATATTTTTGTGTGTTTTCTCTATAGCATCCGCGCGTAGATATGCATTATTCAGAGCTGCGCCGCTGCACTTTCCACTACCGTGCCCTTGAAAAAGTCCGGATTCATTCCCGTCCATAGGGACACAGGATTGGTGAAGACGAAGTCCCGAAAATCATCTTCGGTGATGATTTCGTGTTCGACCAACTCGTAGGCTTCTTCGAGGACCTCAGTCATATCAGGTACGTCCCAATGCCCGATGTCAGAGCTAAAGATGGCGCGGAGCCGCGCGCCGAAGGGATTCATCTTGGCGTTGAATGCGGTGGCGTTGAGCGGATCATCGGCTTCACAGCCAAAATAGAAATTAGGTACGAACAGATTGCGAATGTCTTCGGCTTTTTCGATGCCGCATGCCGCCCAGTCGTCAAGCTTCGTTGGGTCATCCTGCGTTCCCCCCAGACCGCCAATCTTGCCCGACGTGATAAGGTGCCGCCCAATCGTCTCCCCGCCGTAACGACGATACAAATCAAACAGCAATTCTTGATTGAGATTCGCGGGGTCGTAGTTGCTCATTCCCTTAGGATTGCGCTTCTGCCAATGTCCGACCATATCCGCATAGAGGCTCGCGGCCCAGCCGACACCGCCTTCGAGGAAACCAAATTTTAACGTAGGAAACCGACGCGTCACGCCGCTCATGAACAACGCTTTGCACAGCACTTCTCCGGCGGCGGCAAAGTGGCCGATATGGTTGTACATGTAGTTGGTGGTGGTGCGCCCGCCCCAGCCCATGCCTGGCGAGTGAAACGTAGGGGGGACCTTCAGTTCAACGCATTTCGCCCACACGGAATCATAATCATAGGCGCTGTCGAGGCAGAAATTGTCAATCCAATAGGTAAACCGGGCTGCTTCCGGAGAAACCCGACTTGCTGCCGGAATCTGACGGCGTGCGTGCCCCGCCATCATGATCGCCTTCAGTCCTAACTGCTTTACAACATATTCTAGTTCAGCAATCGCTTCTTGCGGCGTCTCCATAGGAATCGCCGCCGCTGGAGTCATGCGGTCAGCGAACTCTCCGTAGTAATCTGCATGAAAGGTATTTAGGGCCCGGCAACTCGCCTGTCGCAACTCCGGGTCCTCGATATGCGGCAGCATCAATCCTAAGGAGGGATACAGCACCGTAAAATCCAAGCCAATGTCGTCCATGCGTTCATAGAGCAACCTCGGCAAAGTCGCCGTGGCGCGGTCCAGCGTGTTCTTGGTCGGCAACGCCCACCACGGCGAGCGGGTAGCGTGCTGTTCCCGTCGTTCTTCAGGAGAGAGACGATACCAACGGAACAGGTTTCCCCAACTGCCGGTCAACCGCTCGTTTGAATTATAACGATCGACCATGCGCGGCCCTGCCACTTCTTTCAGATAATCCAAGAATGCGGGCTCGAATTCCACCATGTGACCGTCGGAATCAACCACTGGATGATTGAGACGAGAATGCACCTTTGCCGACTTGGATTGGGTTGTCATCGCCGTCATCCCTCCTTGTTGCTTTACAGCGTCGTACAAATCCCCCGCTCGGCTGCGCCTTCGCCGCCCCCTTTGGCAAAGAGGGCCGACAGACGCGCAGTGGCTGGCGGGGGGATTTTACCCTCGGACATGCCTGGAGAAAGCTTTTCAGATAATCCCTAAGCGACTTCGAAAAGACCAGCCGCTCCCATGCCGCCGCCCACACACATGGTGATAACGAAGGAACGCGAACCGCTCCGGTTCCCTTCAATAAGGGCGTGCCAAATCCTGGGCCGCCCCCCACTGCCATATTGCAGTCCGGTCCACATTGGCCCGCCATTGACATTCAGCCGCTCATTGGGAATTCCCAGTTGGTCACGGCAATACACAACCTGGCAAGCGAACGCCTCGTTCAATTCCCACAGATCGATGTCGTCCATACGCAGGCCATTGCGCTGGAGCAGCTTGGGCACGGCAAAGACCGGACCTATCCCCATCTCATCTGGTTCACAGCCAGCCACTGCCATCCCCCGGTAGATCCCTAACGGCTGCAGGCCCCGCTGTTCGGCTTGTTTGCGCTCCATTAACACGCACGCCGCGACGCCGTCAGACAACTGACTGGCATTCCCAGCCGTGATAAAGCCGCCCGGACCCATGACCGGCGGCAATGCGGCAAGGCCCGATAAGGTCGTGCTGGGCCGGTTACACTCATCCCGGTCAATAGTGATTTCTTTACGCGTCGACTCGCCAGCTGTCTTATCTTGGAACAACTTGGTCACCGTGCACGGAATGATCTCGGCGTCAAAACGTCCCGCTTGTTGTGCTTCAGCAGTGCGTTGTTGACTTTGCAAAGAGTATTCGTCTTGCGCCTCTCGCGAAATGTTATAACGTTTCGAAACCACTTCGGCAGTATCGATCATCGCCATATACAGCGCCGGCGCATAACTGAGGGCGAGGCTGTCTTCTTTGCGGTAGATATTTTGATGCTCGTTTTGCACGAGGCTAATGGACTCCAGACCGCCGGCGACGACAGTTTGCATACCATCGACAACAATCTGTTTGGCCGCCATCGAGACGCTCATCAATCCCGAGGAGCATTGACGATCGATGGTCTGCCCAGAAATAGTCACCGGCAGTCCGGCGGCAATGGCGCATTGTCGCGCGACGTTGTAGCCCTGCGTCCCTTCCTGGAGAGCGGCGCCCATAATGAGGTCATCAATCTCGCCGGGCTCTACGCCTGCGCGTTTGACCGCTTCTTTGATGATTGGAGCGGCCATACTTGGGGTCGTAATGTCGTTGAATGCGCCGCGATACGCCTTCCCAATGGGCGTACGGGCAGTGGATACGATGACAGCTTCTCGCATGAAATTCTCCTCTCTCGGCTTCCCACTTCGTCGTACACCGTGTTTGCCCATCACCCTCCAGGCGCTTGCGGGAACGACGCGGGATATCAGCATAGGAGTGCCATCTTCTCCACTCTTTCGCAAGCTCCATAGCTTTCTTTTCCTTAATTCAGGGCGTTTGACAGGAGGTCTCTTTGCGACGGATAATGCTCACGCTTACCAGGGTGTCGGACAATTGAGAAAGTTCCAAGAGAAGAACTGGTGCGGAGCCAGAAGATGACGTTCGAGGAAGTGCTGGGACAGATTCAAGAGCTGCTACAGCGGGAGAAGCGAGTCTCCTACCGCGGCTTGAAGCGTCGATTTGACCTTGACGACAAGTATCTCGAAGATCTGAAGGAAGAACTCATCGGCGCCAAGCGGCTCGCGGTTGACGAGGATGGACGCTTTCTCGTCTGGACAGGCGCGACATCCACTTCAAACTCTACGTTCCAGGCTCCAAATTCTTCCTCTTCTCCCCATACCCAACACCTAACACCCAGCACCCAATCCCCAGCAGAGCGTCGGCAGTTAACCGTCATGTTCTGTGACTTGGTAGGCTCCACTGCGCTCTCTGAGCAACTTGATCCTGAAGAGCTGCGTGAGGTGGTGCGCGCTTATCAAGAAACCTGTACGACCGTGATCCGGCGCTATGACGGACATATTGCCCAACACCTGGGCGACGGACTGCTTGTCTACTTTGGCTATCCAGCGGCGCATGAGGATGACGCCGCGCGGGCCGTGCGAGCGGGGTTGGAGATTGTTGAGGCGTTGCAAAACGCCGAGGGTTCAAACCCTCGGCTACCATCAGAGCAGCACGACGTGCTAAAAAGCGCCGCAGAGCGGCGCATGAAGGTAGGCCGGTCTTTCAAGGCCGGACTCCAGGTCCGCATTGGCGTTCACACTGGCCTTGTCGTCATTGGCGAAATCGGCAACAGCGAGAAGCATGAGATCCTGGCGCTAGGGGAGACGCCGAACCTGGCGGCACGACTGCAAGGATTGGCCGACCCCGATACCGTGGTGATTAGCGCCGCCACCCAGCGCCTTGTGCACGGCTTGTTTGAGTGTCAGGATCTGGGACCACAGAATCTTAAGGGTCTTTCTACTCCGTTACCGGTGTATCGCGTCGTTGGTGAGAGCGCAGCGCAAAGCCGCTTCGAAGCGGCGGTCAGTAAAGGGTTGACGCCGCTGGTGGGAAGAGCCGAGGAAATCGCTCTGCTGCGATAACGTTGGGAACAGGTCAAAGCTGGCGTAGGCCAGGTAGTGTTGCTGAGCGGCGAGCCGGGGATTGGCAAGTCGCGGTTGGTGCAAGAATTGAAAGAACAGGTCAGCACCGAAGGAGCCGCGTGTGTGGAATTTTACTGCTCGCCCTATCACCAGAACAGCGCCTTGTATCCGATCATTGAGCACTTGCAACGACTCCTCCAATTTACACGCGAGGATGCTGCCACCATAAAGCTCGCCAAGCTCCAGCAAACGCTCTCTCGCTATCGTTTCCCCCAAGCCGACACTGTGCCTCTATTGGCTGCTTTGCTATCGCTGCCGCATCCTGAGAGATATCCGCGGATTACAGTCAGTCCACAAAAGCAAAAGGAGAAAACGTAGGCGGCTCTCGTCACTTGGCTGGTCGAAGAAGCGGAACAGCGCCCGGTCTACATCGTCTGGGAAGACCTGCACTGGGCCGACCCTTCGACGTTAGAGGTGTTCACGCTTCTCCTGGACCAGACGCCCACGACGCGACTGTTGGCGCTGCTGACCAGTCGCCCAGAGTTTACGCCGCCGTGGGGCTCCCGTTCTTACCTCACGCAACTGACGCTCAATCGCTTGAGGCAGCCTCAGGTTGAAACAATGGTGAAGC
>CAZUFQ010000260.1:0-8445 GCA_964618735.1 uncultured Enterobacteriaceae bacterium | reverse complement strand
GCCTGTTACCTACACCTTGGTTGTCAAATCCAAGCAGGGCGTCATGGGAGGTACGTGTGTCCAACACACGATGCTTGGTACAGGGGATGCTCTTACCTAGGAGCACGTAGACGGTTTTCCGGCGCAACCACCAGCAACACAAGTTGCAGACCCTACACCCACGAGCGCAACCAACGTCGCTTTCGTACAGGACCGCCGCTGGACGAAGTGTGGAGATCTGACGCAACCTGGCAGTAAACCGATCACAGATTATCTAAAGTCGCTCCCATGGCGACCGGACCAAACCGCGTCAAATTGTGAAGCCGATCGTTTCTATATGATCAATAATACCCGTCCGGGTTTTCTCTCGAACGGCAATATCGACACGGCGGGGATCAATGCCGGCGCTTTCGTTCCACCATCGACGTTGCGCACCATTGGTGATGCGTTGAATAAAAAGAAGATTAGTTGGGCCTACTACGGCGGCGGATACAACGCCGCCGTGCGCTTTGACAATGGTTCCACCGATCCGCTCGATGTGATGATCGGCACGGGTGGAGACTGGTACTGTGACATTTGTAATCCCTTCCAGTATGCGACCTCGATCATGGGCAATCCCGTACAACGTCAGAAGCACATCAAGGACGTGATCGATTTCTTCGCTGACCTCGACCGTGGGTACTTGCCTGCGGTTGCGTATGTCAAACCTGACAGTTTTGTCGATGGCCACCCTGGATACTCCAAGCTGGATCTCTTCGAGGGGATGATCAAAAAGATCCTCGACAAATTGCGCGCTCAGCCAGAGCTGTCCGAGGAAACGGCTGTTTTTATCACCTTTGATGAGGGCGGCGGTTATTGGGATTCAGGCTTCTTCCAACCGCTCGATTTCTTCGGCGACGGGCCGCGTATTCCGTTCATCGTGGTCTCGCCCTACTCGCGTGGAGGCAAGGTCGTGCACAGCTATACCGACCATGCCTCGGTCTTGAAGTTCATTGAGCGAAACTGGCGCTTACAGCCATTAACCAAGCGTAGCCGTGATAATCTTCCTAATCCGGTGACGACACGCAGTAATCCATACGTGCCGCTCAACATGCCAGCGATTGGGGACCTCTTCGACATGTTCGATTTCGAACACGAAGGGGAAGGGTGATGTCCAGGTTTTAGTTCAGAAGCACGACAGGAGACGGGGCCGGCGGCGCCTAAGCCGCCACCCGGCCTCCGGCTTTAGCAACTCGCCTGCCGATTCCACAGCAGTTCCGCAAACTGACGATGGGAATCGCCTCCGGCAGCGTAATTCTCGCATGACCACTCATACCTTGTGGACTGTATGCTTTTCAATCTTTGCCGAGAATCGCGTCAACAGTGTTGGTATCGGTACGCAAAAGTTGACAACGTCCCTGCTTTCAATCTGCCTCAAATGCCTTCTGATTGAACCACCGCTCAAGGGTCACTTGCAGCGTACGGAGATTAATTGGTTTGCTGAGATAGTCATCCATGCCGGCCTCGAGACAGCGCTCGCGATCTTCCTTCATAGCATTAGCTGTCAGCGCAATAATGGGAATAGGTCCGCTTCTTTGCTCCTGTTCGCGTTGGCGGATCAGGCGCGTGGCGGTAAACCCATCCATCTCGGGCATTTGACAGTCCATCAGCACCACGCCATACACAGTACGGGCCAGCGCTTCGAGCGCTTCCCCTCCGTTCGCAACCACATCCACCTCATACCCCAGCTTTCCCAACAAGCGCACGATCAGTTTCTGGTTGACGGGGTTGTCTTCTGCTACCAAGACAGGGCCTTGAGGGTGTGGACATGCTCGTATCGCTCCGCTGTCTGCCGGGCGTGTGAGAGAAGACCGTCGTTTCACCGTTCCCTTGTGGGGCGTACGATCCTGTAATAAGACTCCTATGCATTCGTAGAGCTGGGAGGGACGCACCGGTTTCCTCACATACGCGGAGCCCTCCATGTCACTAGCGGCAATCACCTCATGAGGGAGTCCCCAGGGAGTCAACAGGACGACCCGCGTTGAGGTCAGAGATGGATCTAACAGGATCTTTTGTGCGATCTCTTGCCCTTCCATGTCAGCTAGCTGCCAATCGAGCAGCACGATCTGGTAAGGATTGCCCTGCGCGGTTGTGTGCCGCACCGCTGCCAGCGCCAGAGCTCCCTCAGCCACCGCATCGCTCTCTATTCCCCAGGTACGCAGTTGGTCCGTTAAGATCCTCTGATGCGTAGCGTTGTCATCGACAATCAGCGCTCGCACTCCCCACAGCTCGGTCTGAGGACCAGACTCCCCTTGTTCCTCAGGGAGGTGCGTCCGGAACCGCGCCGTGAACCAGAAGGTGCTGCCACTGCCAGGAACGCTCTCCACCCCGATCTTGCCCTCCATCATGTCTACCAGTTTTTTGGAAATAGCGAGCCCTAAGCCAGTCCCCCCATATTTCCGGGTATCCGACCCGTCCACTTGGGAAAACGCATGAAAGAGACGACGGCGCCCGTCCTCGGAAATGCCAATCCCGGTATCCCGCACCGCAAACTTCAGGAGGCACTCGCCGTACGGGATGGACTGGGACTGAGCCTGCTCCTCCCTCTCTTCTCCACAATGTCCAGGCTCGATTCCGACGGAGAGTTCCACCTCTCCCCGCTCGGTAAATTTGATCGCATTGCTCACCAGATTGAGTAAAATTTGCCGGAGACGACCGGGATCGCCACTAACGGTCACCGGAAGCTGAGGCTGGAGGTGCACCAAGAGCTCCACCCCTTTGCGTTGCGCCGGAGCCGCCATCAAGTCTCCGATCTCTTCGACGAGCTGAGGGAGCTGGAAAGGGATCGTTTCGAGCGTGAGTTTACCCGCTTCAATCTTGGAGAAGTCGAGAATATCATTAATAATGGTCAAGAGCGCACTTGCCGAATGCTGGATGGTCTCGACATAATCGCGTTGTTCTTCGCTCAAAGTCGTGTCCATCAGCAGCTCCGTCATACCAGTGATGCCGTTCATGGGCGTACGGATTTCGTGGCTCATGGTCGCGAGAAACTCTGATTTCAAGCGCGTCGCGGCTAGCGCTTCCGTCCGGGCTTGCGTGACTTCTTGCACGAGCGTTGCCATGTGGGTGGCTTGCTCAAAGGCCTGTCGGCGTTCGGTGGTGAGACCGTGAATCAGCGTGGACTGTAACGCCGCCAGCTTGCTCATCAGGTCAGCAACATAGCCGATGCCATAGTAGTGCTCGTGACGCATGATGACGAACATCTCAGTCTTCAGCTCTGGGTCACAGTGCAACAGACGCTGAGCAAGGTGGTCGATCGGCTCTCGGAGATCAGCCGTCAGCAACGGTGGCTCGATAATCGTCGCAATTGGTTTACGGCCAAACAACGCGAGACCAAAGCGTTGCACACTGAGGTGAAAGAGCTGTTGGCGGGTTACTACTCCAATGTATCGCCCCTCATCCATGACAGGAACACACCGGAGATCCGGTTGATGTTCGAAGCGGGAAAGCACCTCCTCCACGCGTTGCGTGGCTGGAACTGGGGACACTTCCCGCAGGAGTTCCATCGCGATCGGAATTAAGGTTAAACTCATACCACCGTTCCCTCAGTGTCCCCCTTCTATGGAGAGCAAGTGTCACTCCATCCAAAAGAGTCCGACCATCAGTCGCAGTAAGCACACTCGAATCGCATCACCTTCCTTATCGGCGGCAAGAACAGCCGCTTTATTGGATGCGACGAGAGAGATTGAGGCAAGGATTGGCAGGAGGTCCAGTTTGACGCACGCTTCACAATGATCCACTTACAATCGCGCAGACGCACGCGTTTGAACACCAGGTCCCTGCAGCTAGCTGAAAGCGAACGCACCCACCTTACGTGACTAGCCGAACCATTCGTCAAGAAGGATACGGATGCCGAGGGCGGCCCTTGACGATGAGATTCCCCTTTTCGTCAACACGCATCTCAAGCACCTTGGTTGCATCTGCAGCGCGAAGGCGCCGCGCCTCTGCTGACACATGAGCCTTCAGGGTCGGGTTGTTCTCCAGGAACTGCCGCGCCTGCCCCACGATATCGTAGTCTCCACACTTCGGACACAAAAAACGCTCGACGTGATCAGCGTCCGCCTTCTGCGTTCTCGCCTTCGCTTTCTCACACAGGAAACAATTCATTAACACGACTGGAGCACTCATAGTCGTTGTCCTCGCGCACAGAAGTTTTTCGGTGGCCAGCTCCGACTGTCAGTATCGCCCTCCCCAGCCGTCGCAGACAACACGACGTACATGACGAGACTCCTCAATTACGTTGCGCCGCAGCATCGTCGTTTGACGACGCTCAAAAATTCCCCCATCGCCCTTACCGCGGGGTGCTCAGTCAGCTTTTCTCCGCCATGTGGCCCCCAGGGACGGCAGGGATCGCCCCTCCTGGCTTGAAAAGTAATACGGGTTCTTATTATAGAGTAGCGTTTATCCATCCGGCCCACCAGTGATCATACGTGAGTGCCCGAATGCGGTCGGCTCGCGTGAGGAATTGGCGATAATGGCGTACCAAAGTCTGGTCCAAGGCGTGGACCGTGGCAAAGGGGCGATCGGCTAGCCCTTCGTTGAGCAGCGGCCACAATCGCTCCCCTGGCGATCATTGCCTCCCCGTAGCAACGGGTAACGAAGGAACATTGCTGCGTGAATGCTGCCGCCACTGCCCTCGCCAGCTGGGGAGCCGCCGCCTTGCCCCCTAGCATGCAGCATTTTCGCACCCGGCACTCAGTCCCACGAGCTACTGGGCGCACCGAAACCCCTGAAGCATGCTGCGATTGCCCGGGTCGCCCCAGTTGCGGATGGAGGCCCGGGCGTTCAGCGGTTGGTCGCGCCACGAGCCGCCGCGCACGGCACGGAATTGGTGACCCTCGTCATACCAATCCACCGTCCACTCCCACACGTTCCCCACCATGTCTACCGCTCCATACGGGGATGCTCCCGCCGGAAACGAGCCCACCGGCGCAGTCCCGTAATAGCCATCGTCATAGCCCTCTGCAATGGTCCAGCGCGGTTGACTGCGCTTCGCCGTCTCATCTCCAATGTTGGCTACTCCTCCGGCCGCTCCGTAGCCACGGTTGCCCCACGGGTACTTCCACCCCTCGGTCCCCCGCGCGGCTTTCTCCCATTCCGCCTCCGTCGGTAACCGTTTCCCCGCCCAGGCACAATACCGCCGCGCCTGCTCCCACTCCACACAATTGATCGGATGCCATTCGCGATCACGCTGCCCCCAGTTGCAGGCCCATGCCCACTCCGGGTGCGTCTGGCCCGCCCAATACGGCATGGTCACTCCATCGCTACTGCAGGCTCCAGCATCGACACACTGCCCAAATTGCGCCACGGTCACTTCCGTCTTGTCCATTGTGAAGGCGTTGACCGAGACTTGCCGTCCTGGCTTTTCGTCTTCGTCGCATTCCGTATCCACCGCTTCATTACAGCCCATGTAGAACGCACCGCCTGGCACCGACACCATCTCCCCCGTCCGCCCTGCTGCGGCCGCTTGCCGCTCTGCTTCCTCTGCCTGCCTCCTGGGCGCGGCGGCTTTTCGGTCTGGCTCGGTGTTCTGTTTGTCCTCAGATTCACTCTGCGGCTTTTCTACGTCTGCTTTACCTCTGGCCTCCGCTAACTGATGACGGGCTTCTTCAGCCGTAGGCCGCTCTTCATCGCATTGCCGCCACATGACGTCGCCAACCTCCGCGATCTGCACCGGATTGACCTGTCCCTGCAGCAGCCGCGCGCTCTCATTGACTCGCCACGGGTTTCGTTCCCGCTCGTGCGCCTGGACTCGAAGGCTCCCACTGCAGACACCCCCGACCACCAGCAACCAGGTCAGCCACCGTGCCTGCCAGCGCCGGGCTTCCACGCTCCCGCAATCTTGCCGGTCAAGGGCGTGCGAAGCCGCGGGAAGGGGGTGCCCTCTTAACAGGGTTGGGGAACGGGCCATCGTCCCACCTCTCTGCCAACCGCTCGCTTCTGAGCGGAAGTGGTTTTCTGTATCTGGTCGCGGTGGGGGGTTTTCATAGACCTATTGTCAGACTGCTGTTCCGGACACCTAAATGATTGTTGTTAAGAATTCCCGAACTCTACAACGAAGTAAACATACAGAAATCCCTGTGGTCACCATACTTCAGATCATTTCTTGCATTCGCATCATCTATTATTTTATTTCCCTATGGCTTGGCGGGACTCCTTTAGTTACGGGCAGTTCCTCCGATTATGCTCGCCTACAGAGGCGGGTCTCTGTATGGATCGAAGCGCTGGCGGCTTATCCACGCTTGAAAGTAAAGTTCCGCTTCAGGCGAGAGCGTCACCAAGAACACGGCATCCTCCGCGGTTTCGCTTTCTACTTCCACATGCGCAAAGAGTTCAAAATGAGAGCGCAGTCGCCTGGCGTCGTCCGCCACGCTGAGCCATGGTGTGAGGGCATCACAGTAGGCCTGCAGAGCCCGACGTTGGCCCTTTAATGTAGACTCATCAGTCGCGACTTGATAGAGCTCGGCAATAAACTGGAGCCTCAACTTCCTGTCTTCCTCTGGCGTCAGGTTCCGGTATGACATCAGTTGCTCCTCTTCGTTCTCTGCTGCTTATGCATCATAACTCGGGGTTGATCTAGGCCTCCCCCTGCTGCTCGAGCATGAAGTCGCTCCGCTTGCGATGCACAAGATAGTGAGAACAGGCCCGGAGCGCGCGCAGAATCCTACCACTCTCGTGCGATTTGGGCATGACGAGCCTTCATCCAGGTTTTCTCCATTAGAAATTTGAGGATCCGTACTTCTTCTTTATGCCCGAGCTTCTCCTTGCTGGCTTGATGACGTCGGGTACATCTTCTGTCGCGCGATGCATCCGCTGTAAAACCACGTACCTCTTCATAAGGTTGTCAGGATACGGATCTAGCAGCAAAAGTAAACATGTATTCGTTTCTCGGGTGCGAGCCAGCGTCGTTCGGTCTCATTCCGCAAGATTGCCATCATACGACTATGCAGCTGAGCCATTAGGGCATTGGCTGCGGTCGTGATGATCACAAAGGTCTGTATTCGATGACTCCCGCTATCTTGCCTCGCTTCCCATATCCTGGCAAAAGCGGCCAAGATGGAGAGAATTGAAGAGTGACCATGAGTTTTCATATCTACCATGTCCTTATTCTCAGTCGGGTAGAGTGAGCGAGTACCGATGCGCGCAGGCCGGGTCCGCCACCGGAAGGGATTGACTCGTACGCGATAGCTCCTTATCTCGTCTGGGCGTCGCACGTTGGTCGCAGCCGTGTGTTGTGCACTCGAGCAGTTGGCAGGCGTGGCCAGCCGATCGGACCGAACCAAGCGCCGCCCGCGACCGCTGCCCCGTTCATCAACCCGAAGACGGCGAGCGCGGCGCCCAGTGCCAGGAATACATGCGAGAGGTCATTGCCCCAGCGTAGGGCCAGCCAACCACCAATCGCTGCAATCCCCAGTCGCGTCAAGTTCGCCAGCAGCGGCCAGAGCAGCCGGCTGGTGCCAACCGAGGCGAAGTAGAGCGTCAGACCCAAGCCGTACAGGCCATAGCAGGGGCCGACCGCGTGAATGTTGTATATACAATAATAAGACCAAAAAAACTCGCTCTCACCCACCCAGCTTCTGCGTCAGGGTGTGCAGTGCGGTCAGGCCCTCCACTCCCAGACGGCGAGTCGCCTCAGCCTGCGCTTTGCTCCACAAGGCGTAAGCATCCTGCAGGAGCATTATGCCTTTCGCCGTCAATTCCACGATGTGCGTGCGATTATCCTCCCCCGGCCGCACGGCCAGCCTCAGCAATCAATTATTTTTTCAGAGATAGACGACCAGGCTGATGAGGATGTTTAAGTTGTTTATTAGCGAACAGGTTGATGATCCCCCGTATTTGGTTCGCCAGCGGTTTTGATACCGCTAGCGAATGTTTAGGTAGAATGCGGACCATTAATTTGATAGAAGAGCGATGGGCCTTAGAGTCCGTCCGAGAAGTTTACGAGGGATTACATAGTTTACGGACCATCAGACGGATGGCGGCCAGGTGAACAAACGTTAGAGCATAGCGCAAGCGATTCTCAAAATCCTTGGCTAACCGTCGACAGCGATTCCGCCACGCCAGCGAGCGCTCTACAATCCAACGCTTGGGCAGCCCGCCTCGTATGTGAGTATTGAGTTCAATGCCGTAAAGAAGCAAGAAAGAGAAGAAAGGCGTATGAAACGGCTCGATATCTTACGAATGGGATCCATTGCCATCTGTGCTATCGCTTTCATAACAGTCGCAGCGAGCCGCGCCGAGCAAGAGGCAGCTCCGACCTACGTCACAGAAATGCCCTCCGGATACCGCGACTGGCGGTTGATCTCTGTGGCCCACGAAGAGGGCGATCTGCACAGTTTTGCTGCTGTTTTGGGCAACGAAGTCGCGATCACGGCTTACCGCGAAGGGCAGCTCTCGTTCCCGGACGGCACCATGATTGCCGCTTTG
>CAZUFQ010000259.1:0-8456 GCA_964618735.1 uncultured Enterobacteriaceae bacterium | reverse complement strand
AGCGGAGCGTCAACATTCGCGAAGTGTTCAATGGGGTGCTGTATCTCCTGAGCACGGGCTGTCAGTGGCGAGCGATTCCCAAAGATTTCCCGCCGCGCAGTACGCTCTTTCACTACTTGGCGGGGTGGGAGGCCGATGGGACGCTGCGGCAGATTCAAGCCGCGCTCTATGGACAGTGTCGGGAACAGGCGGGGCGCGGAGAGAGCCCGACCGCCGGTATCATTGATAGTCAGAGGGTGAAGAGTGCTGAAAAAGGGGGCGGGAAGTGGACCCATCGAGCTATGATGCGGGCAAACAGGTCAAGGGGAAAAAGCGCCACGTGCTAGAGGATACGCTGGGGCTAGTGCTCCAGGCCCTGGTGACGCCTGCCCACGTGCAGGACCGCGACGGGGGGAGGTTGCTCTTTACGGCCCTGGGCGAGCGGTTTCCCCGGTTGGCGAAGCTGTTCGCGGATCGGGCGTATCAAGGACCGCAGTTGGCGCAAGCGGTGGCTACCGTACGTCCCCAGCTCCGGCTCGAACTCGTCACGCGAAGTGAACAAACGCCAGGCTTTGTCGTACTTCCCAAACGCTGGCTTGTGGAACGCACGCTGGCGTGGCTCAATCGCTGTCGACGGTTGGCCAAAGATTTTGAGAATCGCCTGCGGTATGCCTTGGCGTTTGTCCACCTCGCTGCCATTCGCCTGATGGTCCGCAAACTGTGTAATCCCAACTAAACTTCTCGGACGGACTCTTAGGAGGAGAGACGCGCAATGAATGAAATACCACCCAGCGGAGACATGGTGCCTTCGGCAAAAATTGGCCGCTTAGAAGAGGTCAATGGACACCGCCGCTTGACTGGAAAACTGTGGGAAGCAAATGGAACTCAGTGGACATGTCATTTCAGACCTGAGCACGCTGTCTTGTTGTCCGGAGCGTGGAGGCATACGGTTCAGCTGACTGGGCACCCTATAGTTGAGGAAGATGAGGAACACGCTCTCCAGGTAGAGACGATAATTATTCTCGATAAAAACATCGACAAGAATATCGAGCAGTCAGAAAGCGAAGCCTTCTGGCTGACACTCTCTCTAGAGGAACTGGCCGAGTAGCAGGGCGTAGTGGCGGTGGACGATTTGGACGCCATTGCAGCGCTATGGCCAGCCGACGACGATCCAGATGAACTTTCGCAATATCTGTTCCAGGAACGACGTGAGCGCCGCAAGCTGCGCAAGAGCCGAGGAGAGACTGGATGAGTACAGTCCTCCTTGATACCTCCGTAGCCAGCCTGCTTCATCCAAAGAAGAAGAACTCTACGCTCCGGGCGCAGTATGCGCCTCACATGACAGGGCACGTCTTATCCTTCAGTTTTCAACTAACACTGGCACGCGTACGCGGCGGCGTCCGATGCGCACCTTGGGATACCAGCCATCCACCATTAAGTAGCGGATCGCCTCCTGACTGAGATCCCGCTGGCGCCATTCCCCAAAATCACTCTTGAGCCGTCCCACTAAGCGCGACACCGCATCCTTCTTATTCCTGCTTCAATAAACGCAGCATTTCGATCCTGATCAAAGTGTCGCGGACAAACTGACGCTGGTAGCCTTGTCCTACCAGGCTTTTGATTGCCTCATTGCGAAGCCGTTCCTGCTCTTCCACAGGGAGTTCCTTCATTTGCTCTAACAACCGCTCAGTACGGCCCTGAGAGTCAATGGCATCTTGCTCTTCTAGCTGGTGCACATTAGCGCGTTCTCGTTTCCGCTCACCGGCAGATTTTTCACATAGGGCTTCCGCGATGATATACGGCACTATGCCCAAAGACTGGACTCGCCCTTTGAAGTGAGTATCGGTATTCTGGACAACCCAGTCCAGGGTAAACTCAATTTCCTCCTCGGAGTACTGTTGTTCCTCCGCGAGACTGCGTAACACCTCGACGCCCTTTCGAATTTTTTCCCTACTGAGGCGGGTCTGACCAAGGCGCTCATAAAAACGCCGGACATGCAGCTCATACACCTGCGTCGCGTGTTGCTCACGCTTGCTCGGGAATGGGAGCACTATTTGTGGAGACTCCAGAGCCTTTTCCGCGTGCGGCTCTCCTACAAGCACTGGCAGAAGTCTCGCTTCCGAGGCCCGCCTTGGTCGCTGTCGCATTTCTTGATCATAGAGCCATTTCGCGCCTGGCCACCAGCGAATCGTCCCTGTCCAATTCCCGTTTTCGTCCAATGGATAATCATAGGACGTAAGAAATTTTTCCCGTACCAGTTCATGATGGGATGGGTCCAGTTGTTGTTGCACACGAGACGCTTGTTTATAGGGCTGAATATCCAGCAACGTGCAAAGGTCGCCGTACCGTTTGGTATAGGGAGACCCATCCGAGGCATACCAGCCCGCGTCGAGTAAAGGATACAACGCCTTGGCAATGGAACACGAAAGGCGATGGTGAAATTTGAGATCAATCGGACGCGTATACAAGTAGTAGTAATTGTCAAGAAACCATTGAGCTGGCCAGACATAGTTCTGTGGCGCAAGTTGTCCATTGTTCATTAAGTGTCCGACATGCACGTATTGACGGAATAAAGGTTCAAGCCCCATGCGGACGTCATACTTACGCTCCTTTGCTGAAAACATCGCGCCATGTATTGCAGTGGAATTCAATCGTTCAATCCAATCGCGTACGGCCCGATTGGTGCGCCCACTCCATTTCTTATTCGCTTTCGCAGTCAACTCTCGTGATGAAAATCCAATGGGCACTGGCAGCTCTGGGTGATACATCACGCGCCCATCTTCGTTTTCAACTTTGACTAACCGTACTCGTTCGTAACAAATCTTAAGAAACGCACGGTAAAAGTCGAGGTCTTCCGCATTGGGGAGACCATACTTTTTCGAGGGAACAATTTCGATAGTACGGTTGTCAGACAACACTACTAGTTTTGAGGTTCGGGAGTCCGCTATAGAATGCCTTGAATACGTGGCGCTGAAATACCCAATACTCTCGATGTTCTGTTCTGCTGAAATGTATTCAACATTCCATTGTGGTAGGGATTGTCCTAGGCTTCCTACATGTTTACTCTCACTCTTCCGTACGATCATAATTCCCATCCTCAAACACAGCTTACCCCTCGCTTTCCGAACAAAGGAGAGAAAAGGAGAATATAGGAGAATATAGGAGAGGTATGTTAAACGATGGCTAAGTAACTGTCAACAAAGGATTTTTTTAAATCATCCTTTACGTTACTGGCGCCACTTTCTTACGTTACTGCCGCCACTTTCTTACGTTACTGCCGCCACTTTTTTATGGTACTGCCGCCGCCTTTACGTTACTGGCGCCAGGTATTCTTTCTTGCAGTAACGGTTTTTCCTCGCGTTTGGCCTGGTGAGGAATTATGTCCATAAAATTTCTCTAATCTTGTGTTCCTTAGCCTCAAATACAGCGGTGTCATGGAATTTTATTCTGAATTTGTTTAGTAAGATGCTACTTCATATCACGTAAGATATTACTACCAATGTTTCCGTAGCCACCTTTTGACTAGGTATTGGCATTTTCCCGGTCTACTCTCAATATTCGTGGTCTGAAATTTCTCTTCTTTACGTTACTGCCGCCAGTCATATGCACTGTCTCATCTCTCATGCTGATGTGTTAGGAGGAATGGATTTCATTAATTATTCAGAGTCTTGTGCAGATAAAAATATCTATTTTCTTACTTTTCCGATTTTATTCATAAAGATCGGACCAGAGTGTTTATGTTCCCGCCGCCACTTTTTCAAAGCAAAATTTTACGTTAGTGGCTCCACCCGAACAGGGCAGAATATTTACGTTTCTTCCGCCAGAGCGTGTGGACAGTGAGGAGTGTCCGGTATGGACATTACAACAGTGGGGCTAGATTTGGCAAAGCAGGTGTTTCAGATGCATGACGTAGATGCCCATGGCAAGGTTGTTGTCCGCAAACAACTGCGCCGTAAAGAGGTGGTAGCGTATTTTACCTACCTGCCCACTTGTACGATTGGCATGGAAGCCGGTAGCAGCAGCCATTATTGGGCACGGCAATTACAGGACTTGGGGCATACAGTAAGGTTAATGACCCCCCAGTTCGTGCGGCCCTACGTGAAGACCAACAAGTAATGATGCGGGCGATGCCGAAGCGATCTGCGAAGCGGTCACCCAGGAAGATCAATCAGACCAAGAGTTGCATCCTGCCTCCCCTTGGAGAGCGCTTAAAAAGTCAGTCTTTCAATGAGCTGAGCTATCCTTAAGTGGCCCCTCGTTGCTTCCTGTCTAACCCGTTCTTTAGCCGGGCGGGGACTGGATTGGGGTCCGGGCTAATGGGACCATCTGTTTGGAATTGACCACGATGGCGGTCAGCAGGTACTGCATCTTCACCCGCGGGCGGCCCCGATAGCGGACACGGCGTCCCGCATGCCAGCACCTCAGTTCCGCCAGCTTGCGCTCGACACACGGATGCGCCCGCCGCACCGCGCGATACGCAGGGGTCTGCGCCCGCTGCTGCGCCGCGCGGTACTGGACCTCGTAGTCATTTTTGATCACCGTGCGTCCGCCGCGAGTGGAGGGCCTGAGGCACTGCGCCCGCAACGGACACGGGTGCCACGGCGTAGCACGGAAGTGGAATTGCCAGCCATACCCCCGCTTGGCGCGCATCCGGGTGCGGGTCGTTGCCCCACCCGGACAGCGGCTCTCTGTCTCTGCTTCATTGAGGGTGAATACCGTTGACTGGAATAACTCCGACGCCGGTGGCGTCCAGTCAATCGGCGCGACATAGACCGTCAGTTGCGGCCCCTGGGCGTCATCACTTAACGCGGCAAGCACGTCGCCAGGGTAGCCAATACGGTCGATCGACAGGCTGCCGATATCATTCCCCTGGGCTTGCTCTTCGCTGGCGATGAGGTGTTTGGCATTGGCCGCCTCGTCGCCGTTGGCCGGGAGCACCTCCAACGCGCAAATCAGTGCCGAGTCGGCATCGAGACTGACATCCAGCAAGTAGCCATCATAAAAATCTCCATGTTTGCCCGTCCGGGCGTCCCGGTCCGCTAGGGAGAGGAGCCGATCCTTTGCTTGCGGCGCGCGGTCGTTCAAGACCTTGTGCGCTAGTGTGAGCGCCTCGCCGAACGCGCTCTCTTGCTCCTCACTCACCAGCGGCGGGAGCCATCCCGCCGCCTCACGCAAGCGCTGCTGCCAGTGTTCGCCCCAGTCTACCAGTTCACCTATATGTCCGGTCTACCAAGATGTGGAGTTGGAGATAAAGGACTATAATCGTGACTTCCGGATGTTAGGCCAGAGCAAGGAGAAGGGATGCTGACGCCAGAGGACTATCAAGAAGCCCTGCGGCGCTACAAGAACAAAAAGCTCAATGGGCACGAACGCCAGCGGTATCACGCGCTGTTGCGGGTGACCAAGGGGTATAGTTATCGTCAGGTCGCGGACATTCTGTTTGTGGACGAAGAGACCGTCAGTCGGTGGGTGCGCTTGTACCAGGAGCACGGGCTTGATGGGCTCAAGAACCATCCCGGCTGGGGCGGGGAGCATGGGCAGTGCTGGCTCAGCGAAATCGAGGCCGCCCAGCTCAGTCAAGTGTTGGAGCAGGAAGCGATGCCCGGTACGGGAGTAGGCAGTGGCTGGACGGTGCGAGCGATTCGGGCGCTGCTGGAAGAACGGTTTCAGGTTCACTACAGTCGGCGCGGAGTCCGCAAGCTGATGCGGGGGCTCAACTGGAGTTATCAGCGCGGCCGCAAGCTCTATATTAAGCGCAGTGCCGCCGAGCAGGCTCGCTTTGAGTGGGAGACCGCCGAAGTGTTAGCAGAGCTGGCGGCGCGGCAAGTGATCGTGACTCCCTTGGCGGGAGATCAAAGCAAAGTGTACTTGGAAGGAACGGTGGCCCGGCGCTGGAATCCAGTGGGACAGCAGCCCCTGATTGCCGATGGAGCACGCAGCAAAGCCGCCGAGAACATTTATGGAGCAGTGCATCTGGGGACCGGAGAAGAAGTGGCCCCCTTTGTCATTGACTGGCAAGACTCGGAGGCCACGCTCTGCTGGCTGGAGCAAGTACTGGCGGCTTGTCCACGCGGCGAGATCGTCTTGTGGCTGGATCAAGCTCCCCACCATACCAGTGACGAGGTGGAAGAGTGGCTGGCGATCCACCCGCGGCTGCGCGTGATCCACTTCCCGGCTTACACGCCGGAAGCCAATCCCAAAGAAGAGACGTGGAAGACATTGAAAGAAGCTGTGTCGCATCATTGTTGGCATGAGACGAAAGTTGCCCTGAGCCAGACCATTGATCGCTTCTATCAGACGGCCCGTACTCATACCGTCAACTTCCTAGAACGGTTTGGCTACTCTTGGCACCAGGGCAAAATTCATCCGCTCCCTCAACCCGCTTGAATACTCAGAATCCAGATCTTGGTGTGCCAGACATATAGGTGCGTCACCCGCGCCAGCAGTCGCTGTTCCTCCTTCAGCTCTGCAGTCACCGCGCGTATCGCTTCGACCTGCACCCGATGCGCCGCCACTTCGTCTGCCGCGAAACACTCGGCGGTGGTCAGCACCTGCTCTCGCGTCTGCGCCACCAAGCGTAGCGCTGAGGGCAGCGCACTATTAGCGATGAGATGGGTCGCATCCTTGAGGTGCAATCGATCTTTTACTAACCCCTGCACCCGTGCCTGACGCAGGATCTCATGAAAGACCTGCGTGAAGCGCTCTACACCAAGTCGCGTGCGAAACTGCGAGAGTAGACTGGGGGCTGGCAAAGGACTCTCCAGCGAGAGGTCCAGAAAAAAGCCGGTTTCTTAAGCTGTGCCCCAAGAATATCCACTGATATGACTATGGCCAATGTTGTCTCGGGTGCCGATGCCAGGGTCGGCCGATACCCAGGCACTAAAGGGCGCAGCTTCACCGTGCCCCTGCGTAACGCATGAAAAACCTCGACGCTCTCCAAAAGCCGCTGTCCGGTATGAACGGTTCTGAGCCCGCGTCCGCCTCGGAGTCGGTCGCGGGTGCGGAGAACTCGATAAGAAGGTTGCCTTTTTCTGTCGGCACACAGAGGAAGGCCACGGAAGGTAGAGGGATGATGAGAAGATCGGCACCCTGAAGGTAGGTGATCCGCATGGACGAGCCCCGTGTGACACCTGCCGTGGCGACCGATACCCACGTTTGTGTTCAAGGAGGGCATCCCAAATTCCAAGAGGTTCATAGCGAATGCGCAGCGAGATGTGCCGTCGGCGTACGTCAGTCATCATAGCCTGAGGTAGATGACTTGCTCCAATGAGGTGAGGTCCGAGAGGATCTGGTCAATCACGGCTTCCATACCCCCTTAGTGTGGCGGTTCCCGACCAGAGGCCAGCGTGAGCAATCCGTCGGTGACAAGGCCCAGTCCCAACCTTTTTGTTTATGAAGGGCAAAGCAACAATAGAATGGACGCAGTATGGAGATTTTTTCCCCAAGCTGCATTGGGGTATATTACAGAGATGCTGATTCTTAAAAGGAGACACAGGACGCAGACCGTGTCAGAAAAGACACGGTCGGAGAGCTGAGCGGCTGCAGAGCAGGAAAGTTGCATTTGCGAAGGTGCGTGGTGCTAGGGTATTGTTAGTGTCTTTGATAACACTTGCAGTGAGAATTCTTACCACGTTTCTAGGAAAAACAGCGAGTCGTCTGAGGTGAAGACCGCTGCAAGAGCATTTTTTTAACGACGCACCAGACCACTGCTCAAATTCGAAAAAATCCCTCTCGGGAAGGGAGCAGCTTGGTAGAGGAATAAGGGTCAAGGACCCTGTGCGAGGGTTGCTGGAGCAATGACGGTCCTACAACGAGGGAGGTGAGTCTGGAGGATACTGTGATCAAGCTTACCAACAGGTCGGAGGCATCACTGGGCGAGGACGTACTGCCGAGGCGTAGGGGGGTGCGTCCGCTCACGGCGCGCCGTGGCTTCTTCATTCTGGCGGTTTTTCTCCTCACGCAACTGGTAGTCGGGGGTATCGTAGGGTTCTGCACCAGCATCTACCACACCGCCATACAGCGGCTACTGCCAATCACGTTTGCGACGCAATTCCAACAGGCGTCCGTGGTGCTCGCGGCGATACTCGCCACTGCCGCCTCTGGGGCAGTAGTGCTGTGGCTGACAAAACGCAGCACGGTCACACCGCCGGCAGACAGCATCCTAGCCGAAGTGGGCTGGACGAAGGCTTCGTTGCGGCACCTGGCGATCGGAGCCGGCATGGGACTCGGCCTTGCGCTCTTGTATGTGGGCGGCCTGCTGCAGCTCGTTCCGCCGCCCGCGCGGGCGGCTTGGGGTCCCTTGACGACAGCAGTGAGCGCCGGCGGCTGGGCTCGGCATTTGTGGGCAGCCTGGGCCCTCGTCGGAGCGCCTCCGCTGGAAGAGTTGCTGTTTCGGGGCGTACTGCTCACGAGTCTGGCTCGCTCATGGGGCCGTGCGCCGGGCGCCGTGGTCGTGACTATGGTCTTTGTTCTTATGC
>CAZUFQ010000258.1:0-8549 GCA_964618735.1 uncultured Enterobacteriaceae bacterium | reverse complement strand
TGTCTCGGAATCTTTTTCCGTGAAAGGTTTTAGAATAACCGCATTTACCGCCGAACTTTCCCTGCGCTTCCTGTGCGAAGCCAGGAGCAATAATTCCTGCGCACACCAACACGGCGCCAAAGATGGCAAGACCGCCGCTTCGCCACGCATGCCACATATTCATAACTTTCCCTCCCTCAGTGCCCTTCGATCCCTACGCGTGCGTCCGTTGCCTGGGTTGCTTGGTTGACAACAGAACCCTTCATAAGCTGCAAAAATAGTTCCTCAGGGGTAGCGTCCGCCGCCTGCAACGAAAACAGCTGGTGTGGCGCTCCTGTAGCAAGGATTCGCCCTTGAGACAGGACCACGACACGTGTGCAAAGTTGATGCATTTCAGCCAGAGAATGGGTGCTCAGCAACACCGTTCGTTGGCCTGCCAGCTCTTTGATCTGTTGTCGTATGCGCACAGCCAATTCCGGGTCCACCCCGGCCGTCGGTTCATCCAAAATCAAAATAGGCGGATCGCCGAGAAACGCTTGCGCTAGCACAACCCGTTGACGATATCCCTTCGACAACGCGCCAATACGTCGCTCAAGCCATCCCTCTAACCCACACTGCGCGACGACGGTTTCTAATTGCTGTCTTGAGGCTTTCTTCACCGTTCGCACGAACTCTAGAAAGTCACGCACGGTTAAATCTGGATAGAGAACAACCCCTTCCATAGCGTAACCGACGTAACGGCGCGCCTCGCAGGAGGCGAGGCGAGTATCATATCCAGCAATACACACGTGACCCAAGGTCGGCGGAAAGTACGAGCACAACAGACGCATGAGCGTCGTCTTCCCTGAACCGTTTGGCCCTAAAAGGCCGACGATCTCTCCGGGTTCAATGGTCAATGACACCTGTTCAAGCGCGATGACGCGATCAAATTTTTTACAGACGTTACGGACTTCAATAATCGCCATACAGAGCCATTAGAAGTAAGTTTTCCTCGCCTCACCACTTATCTGTATGCACCAGCTGCTTGAGCGGCAGTTTCGGCGTCTTCGGTTTCTGTGGCCGCTCGGCAGGATAACCAATTGTGATTAACCCGACTGGTCTGACATGATCAGGAAGCGCAAACAGCTTGGCCACCGCTTCGGGATCATACGATCCCACGAAACACGCACCCAATCCTTGCTCGACTGCGCCCAGCAAAATGAGCAAGGAGGCAAAGGCCGTGTCAATGAGACTGAAGAATGAACCGCGTCCGCCGGATTTCCCGCCACGTTCAACATCGGCGCACGTCACAATCGCCACTGGCGCGGTCACGACCGAAATTTGCTTGCCGGTCGCTTCAGCCAGCTTGGCGCGCACGTCCGGACTTTTCACCACAATAAACTCCCACGGCTGCAGATTGCCGCCGCTGGGCGCACGTACTGCATATTCGAGAAGGCGTTGGATTTTATCTTCAGGCACAGGGTCGCTCTTGTACGAGCGAATCATGGCGCGGCGCTTGACCACACCAACGAAACTTTTGGGCGGCTTGCCGGTCGCGTGCGTTTCAGCTGCGCCGGACAAGCGGCCATAGGCTTCGAGTGCAAGCGCCATAGCAGCGCTTTGTAAGACGTGACGCCGGGAGAGAGTCATGAAGTTCCCATCTAGAGCGAATTGCCAATGTATTCATCGCGTGCAATCCACTTTCGTTAACGATTCACAAAACGCAAATCATTGCCGCTGCCGCTTTGCGTATGGCCTAAAGGAATCTTCTTGATTAATTGGAACGATTCAGGATCAAATACTGAAAGCTCATGCCAATTGGCGCCGCAGTAGAGTTTCTTTCCCTCGGGATGCATAAAGGGGGCAAAGAGCGTATTAGGTAATGGAACCGATTTTTCCACTTTGCGCGTCTGCGGATCCACGCGCCACAGATTGTTATAGCTGAAATACGCTTTATTGGTCCTGGGATCCAACATGCCGGTGAGGACATAGTTGTCAGCGGTAAACGGTTGCAGCTCGGTGATCTTCAGCTCAGGGTTTTCCTGCTTGAGATCGAGCGAGGCGATGCCGAGCGTCATTTTTCCGGCGAATGCGTCTGTGGTCACAGTGCCAAAAGACAAGACATGATCGTATTCTTGATACAGGTTAAAGACCGGGAGCCCGTCAGTGCGCGCAATGCCGGTGATGTTGCGATTGAGGACGGGGATGGTATCGACAAGCGCGCCTTGCTCGGTATCGAAAACGGAAATATCTTGCCCAACACTGAACGTGTACAGCCGCTTCCCATCCTTCGATGACGCCATGGCCATGACCTGGCGCGGCGCCGGAAAAGTGCGGAGCGTTGTGTTCGTCTCCAGATCAATGACGCGGATGCGGTTGTCCTCCGCCTCGTAACTGCCAACGCCCTTCTTCACCGGCATTTCATGAACAAATAAACGCGTCCCCTGTGAATTTACGTCGATGGCCATCGTGCGCACGAGTTCGTTCTCACCCGAGAGAGAGAAGCTTGTCACCTGCTTTCCTTCGTCGATATCCACCATTGCTACGGACTGCGCCAGGTTATTAATAATGTATGCATATTGAGGATGCGCCGGGTTCGTCGCGATATTCATCGCTGGCCCCTTGCCCTCCAGCGCAATGTCTTTGACGACCGTATCCGTCTCGGTGTCAATGACAACGAGATTATTGGGATGAGCAGAGGCAAGCAGATACCACTTCGCCCACGCCGCCGATGACGGCAAGCAGAACGCGGCGACACTGACGAGCAGTAAAGGAAACTGCCTGAAGCACGTTCTTGTACGTTTCACAGTGTTCTCCCCCTCATTCTCACCCTACTGGTGCGCCATACAGTACTGCTGGACAAGCCAGCAGTGGCACCCGATAGCCAAATCGACAAGTTATATTTTGCCGAGCATTTATTGTACTTTGGGAAACACCACCTCAAAATTTTTCCAGTCTTCCTGATTCATGCCCGAGCACGCCTTGGCCCACTCCGGCGAAGTTTGGAGGCTGTCAGGCACTTGCGCAGGCCACCAACACATATTGGCGCAGCTCAACAGATCGGCTTCCATCGGCGCGCACATACCGCTCGTACCGCCCCACATGTTCGCCTCCCAGCCAGGATTGAACACCGTCGTGCAACCGCCAGGCATCGCCATGCCAACAACATCTTCTTGCTCGGCTTGCGCTTTCTCCACTACTTCCGCTTTCTGGTTAGCCGCTTTGAGGTGTTTCATACTTCGCTCCTTGTGACTCGTTACTCAGTCCTCATTACTTCACGTCAGTTCTTTCGGCGCATCGCCTCGTCCACGTAACACGTAGGTCTCGATGAATCCAGGATTCTCTTCCTGCAGTTTCATGTACACGCTAATGCCGTACTCCGTCCACTCCCTAAGAAAATCGCAATAATGTAGATTTGGCAAAGCGCCATCGCCAAATTGCGTGTAGGCTTCATGGTAACAACCACCGCCGCACAGCCCGCGAATCCAGCACGTCTGACACACCGGCTTATTGCCAATGTGAGCGCCATTGAGAAATTCATTCAGACGATCGTACTGGAGCCCGTCTTTCACATTCCCGTATTTGTGTTCTTCCGAGCCGGGAAAACGATGGCAAAGGTAGACATCCCCGTTGCCGTCTACATCCAGTAGACCTAACCCAGCGCCGCAGGGAAACAGTTTGTTCGTCCCGGTATGCAGATCAGTCAGCATGGTGCTGAGATTGGAGAAGCCAGTGTACTGATTGCGCAATGCGCGCTCGACATACTGTTCTCCTAACTCTTTGAATCCGTCCAAAACCGAGCGCAGGTCCGCCGGCTCTAATCCATACTCGTCGCCATTCTTGGCCGTGACTGGAGCAAAACCTACCTCGAAAAAGCCGAGCGCGGCGAGATGTTCATAAACCCGCGCGATCTCGACTGTACCCTTCGTGAGCGTCACCCGCGCTACTACGGGGCGGGCAGTATAACGCTCCAAGAGGCGTTGCACTCGCGGCAGCAGTTGGGCATACGATCCACGCGCTTTTCCTTTGGTGTTTAGAAAGATTCTCCGTTTATCGTGGAGATCCTGAGGCCCATCGATACTGATAGTGATCCCGAAGCGGTGGGCTTGAAAGAAATCGATGATCTCGTCGGTCAACAGAGTGCCATTCGTTGTGAGCGAAAAATCGACCTTCTTTCCAGCAACTTGCCCTTTCTCTTCGGCATAGGCGACAATCTGTTGCATCAGTTTGAAGTTCAGCAGCGCTTCGCCGCCGAAAAAGATGAGATTCACTTCGCGATTGCCGCCGGCTTTCTCAAACAGAAAATCAACACTCGTGCGCGCCGTCTCCCACTCCATCTGCACGGGCGCTGGACCATATTTGGCCGCCTCAGGTTCATAACAGTATGTACAATGTAAATTGCACTTATTCGCGACGTTCAGCACCAGGGACCCAACGGGAAAACGTGATACATCGACAACAGGTTGAATCGGGCGCGGCTGCCGCTCGGTCGTAAGCAACACGTGCAGGTTCACCAGTTCGTGCACGGTTTCTGTCACTTCTTGAGCGGAAAAGCGAGGCGCGAGTTCTTGCGTTAACAGCGCCAGGTCCAAATACGGCTGCGCCTGTGCGTACGACAGAATCGCCTCGGCGACCGGGTCCATCACAAACAGCGACATGCTTTTGGCGGCGACCAGGATTTTTCTGGTTCCGTGCGCTACGACATGCGCGTTTTCAGGGCGGAAATTGAGTTGCATAAATTTTGCCCGCTCCCTTCGGTCGCTCTATAGCAAACCGCTCGCGCGCTTTGCGCGCTCTATAGCCCGCTCGTTGCACTCGCTCGATGGCCTATGGCTGATGGTGGAAGCATGACTTGCCATAGAGAGAGCGGAGCGAACGCGCTATCCGCCATCAGCTATTCGATCGGTTGAAAACTAAACTTCTCCGGCATCACTAACATCGACGCACGCGCGCCCATCGGACGTTTCGCGCCGTCCGGAGTGTACCACGCCTCTACCCAAACATCGCCGACATTGTGTTCCATACGCTCACGTTTTGCGTTGGGCCCGTCCTCGGCTGGAGTGAACAGCCCATTCTCGTCAATTTTGCCAACAAACTGGACATCATCGTCATCGTTGTGGGTGACATTTTCCTCAACATCCCATTTGACTGGAGCAACTCTCCCCAGCTTGACGTCATCTTTCGTGCCTTTGACGCCGTCCGGCCCATTCAGATAGCCAATAGCTTCAAATTGCTCCAGCAGTTTATGGGCTCTGACGCCGCCGGGACGAGCGAACCCTTGTTCCGGCGCAATACGAATGTAATCAACCGCCGTGTAAACTTGGAGAGTAGCTTCCCCCTGCACCCCGCTGACTTTTACTGGCCGTGCCCCAATTTTCACATCCTTTTCCGTCGCAACTTCAACGACGATGGTGTCGTCGCTGCTTCGAGTTATGGCTTGGACTTTTACGCCGTCGCCAAATTGCAACGCACTCTCAGGAAGGTTTGCGGGAAAGCCCGTTGCGAAGAGTCTCACCTTCTGTGTCTCGCCTGACTTGAGCGCCGCCGGAATAATCGCCAAGAGACGAGCAAAGTCTTTCTTGCGATACAGTTTCTCATCCATCCCAAGATCGCCGAACTCCGTTAATAAACGACGTCCACTCAACACAGCGCCATTCTCGCCGCCAAAGAAAATTTCTCGCTGTTGTTGTCCATTCTCGAGCTGGGCGACGCCGCGCCATTGGAAACCTGTATAGACGATACCCTTCGTTTTCCCCGAGACGATCGCACCGTTAGAAAACCGGTGGGTGAATACGCCTTCATAGCGATCATCTCCCAGCGCTGAGAGCGTCAATTCGCCGGTGTAATCCCCGCCTTTGCCTGGATCATGCCCCACCACTTTCCACGTTCCGGCATAGTCCGGCTTTGCCGCCGCTTGCCACTTTGTCCACGCCTCCGTAGTAAAAGGAAACCGCTTTATAATATAAGGAATGGCTTCTTTCGTCGCGTCATCGTACCAGTAGTTGCTCAACAATCCCGAAGAGGCAGTCACGTTCTCGGTATTCGTGAGGAGCGCCAGTTTCATGTCAGGCACCCGCCTCCAAGCGTCCACCGTGCGACGCTGCAAAGCGATGCGGGCATACGAGTGACACTGCACGCACGCGCCTTGGACAGTTTTGGGAAGGTCATCTTGCGCCACAGCATTGATCCGTTTTTCCAATACCTGCTGGTAGGGCGCCACTTCCGCAGGAGCGAGACCGTAGTGATCGCTCAGATACTTCACCAATTTGCCGCCTTCATCGGGTTGCAAACGCAGACCGTGCGCGCGGATCATGCGATCAAGGGTCATTTCCCAGCCTTCCGGCGTCTTGCGGACAGATTCAATGGCTTCCAACTTGTCGCCAGGCTGAGGAGCATGACACATCGCGCAGCGACTTTGTATGAGGGCGGCGCCTGACAGTTCTTCGCTCCGGCCCGGTGTTACACGCCATACGAGAGACACGGCGCACAACAGTAGGGCAAGTCGTTTCCCTTGTTCCCAGGCCATGACAGTTGCACTTCGTCTTCCCATGCCCGCCTTCTCCTCCCCGAGAAACCGTTGATGCTTAGCTCGGCATTCTATACCCCACACTTTCGCTGTCAAACGAACCCTTCTATAAAAAAAATCTATAAAAAAGAAGAAGCAAACTGAGTTGCTGATGATGCCCCCTGTAGACCAATCTCCGCTTCATCAAGCCACGGGAGCAGGCGTCCGTGTGGCGCTGATCGATAGCGGCGTCAACCCACGCGACCCTTACGTTCAGGTTGGAGCGGTCGCGGGTGGTGTAGCGTGTTCCTTGCTGGAAGATGGAACGGTGCGCCATACGGAGGATTATATCGACCGGCGTGGACACGGCACGGCTCTCGCGGGCATTCTGCGAGCAAAAGCTCCACGAGCGGAACTCTACGCTGTCAAAATCTTCCGTGACCCGCGCACTCCCTATGACACCCTCACGACTTCGATTACCGTCCTTGAAGCCGGTCTCTGCTGGGCAGTCGAGCACGGCATGCACATCATTAACCTGAGCCTGGGAACGACGAACCCAGAGCACCGGGAACGGTTGGCGGCCCTCGTCGCTCAAGCAAATACGCAGGGCGCATTACTCATTGCTTCCTCTCCACCTGAACGGACAGATACGTTGCCAGCCGTGCTGCCAGGCGTCATCGGGGTCGCCGGCGATGATGGATGTGCGTGGGGAGAACATTATTACCGCGCAGACGACCCAATTCCCGTTCGTGCTCACCCGCGACCACGTCCGATCCCTGGACTGCCGCAAGAACGATACTTTTACGGACACAGTTGTGCTGCGGCGCATATCGCCGGCGTTCTTGCGCTTTGGGCAGAAACAAAAACCATACTGACCGTGAGTGAGGCGCTTGCGTACCTCAAGCAAACGTCCAGCCTGCGCCGATAATGCGGCCAAAGAATAGGAACACAACCAACGCCACTTTTTTACGTTTAGGAAGAGTGGTATTTTTTGTGCCTCAAGGAAAAGGGGGAGATTTTATGGCATTGTTCCAGGAGTTCAAAAAATTCGCCGTGCAGGGCAATGTAGTTGATCTAGCGGTCGGCCTTATCATTGGCGCGGCATTCGGCAAAATCGTCACATCGCTCGTCGAGGACGTCATCATGCCGCCTATTGGTTTGCTCTTGGGCAAGGTCGATTTTTCTAGTTTATTCATTAGTCTTACTGGCCAACACTATGACAGTCTAGCTCAAGCAAAAGCGGCAGGCGCCCCCACCCTTAACATCGGTTTGTTTCTTAATACTCTCATCAATTTCGTGATCGTCGCCTTTGCAATTTTTATAGTTATCCAGCAAATTAATCGCTTAAAAAGTCAACCTGCACCTGCGCCCGCAGGTCCACCCACGACAAAAGAGTGTCCCTTTTGTTGCTCGACTATCCCTATCAAGGCGACTCGCTGTCCCAACTGCACCTCGGAAGTGAAGTGAATATCATCAGACCTCTGTGTAGAGTTGCGCTTGACAAATGTCCGGTCAAAGGAAACCTGAGACATCTATACCTGCTTTTGTGGGCGTGGCTCTTTCTTCTGAGTTCCGGACATTCTTCCCTTGTCTATTCCGCCTGCGGTGAAGAATCTGGGGCTATCACTCAGGAGTTGATCGCGGAAGAGCAAGGGTTACGAGAGACAACGCAAGCTGTCAGCGCCAGTCGGTCACGGTTACAAACCGCTGACGCTGAGTTACGACCCCTTCTCGCTCATCCACCAGCTGAGGTCGATCAAGCCCTCGCTCGCGAACTAGCAGAGCTGCGACGTAAGGAAGTGGAACCCAAACGCCAGACTCTCGAAAACCTGCGTTCCCAGCATGAAGAGGCGCGACGCCAATGGGAACGAGGACATCATCTCCTTTATCCCCAATTAGCTGAGGCGCAAGCAGCGTTTCGCGCAAAAACCATCACGGACGAAGAATTCTGTCGCGTGCGCGAAACCTACCAACAAGCGCTTCGTCTCTATTTACAGGGGATGCAGAGCTATCGGCGCGGCTTGGATTTATACGCCCATGCCCTGAACATTTATGTCGATCAGTTCCTCACCCCTTACAGCAAAGG
>CAZUFQ010000257.1:0-8551 GCA_964618735.1 uncultured Enterobacteriaceae bacterium | reverse complement strand
AGACACCGAGGTTCCAAGGGAGGATGGGTGAGACGCTCGCCTGTGGTCGGGGGAGCGTGAAGCGCGGACAGCGAGTGACCCCTCCCCCCTCGTGAAGACCGCCATCCCTAGTGCAGTTTCAGCATACCTCTTGGGGAATACCACTGTAGGGGTCCGATTCATCGGACCCACCCAAGGGCTTGATTAATCAAGCCCCTACCTCTGCGGTGACCGCATCGAGGAGTACGATATTCCCCAACAGGTTTCCTGCAGATGCACTAGGCACTCGACCGGTGGGGTGCGCTTCAGGGAAACGGGAGACGTCTGGGTGGCGCTTGCCCTCGGACAAACCCAGGCGTTGGTTGCGCACCGGGTCGTTGACCACAATGACTCGCCAAGCCTGGCGAGTGCCGCCGGGAGGCGGACGGATTGCAGGGGTTCCTACTGGTTTGCTTTGGACTTGAGGCGAAAGCGAAAGTCGCAGTGACTGGCTCCCTGCATAATCGTCTGGGTGCGTGTGAGCTGCAGGTCCGGACTCATGCCTTCGGTAAGCGCAAAGTCGCGATTACAAGAAAGTAAAAAGCCCAATTCGGGAACGCCCATCTTCTTATAGAACTCAGCATAGCCGCAACGAGTAATGTTGAAGGCGTACGTGTCTTGGGAGTGGTCGACTTCTTCCATTTCTAAGGCTCCGCCAGCAGAGAAACGCGACAAACCCGCAGCGAGTTGTTCGATGGGATTTCCTTCTCCTTGGGCGGCCGCAATAGCCTCTCCGTGGCGCCGTGCGAGTTCAGTAATGACTTTGCGCGCGACAGCATTGGCTCGTTCCACACCGAACTCGGCTTGAAACGCTTTGATCATGGGGACAAGAACATTCGCTTCGATCTGCCGTTGTTCAAGTAATGTGATGGCCATAACAAGCTCCTCTTTAGAGTATGGTGCAGTTTCCTTTACTTAATTTCTACACATTCAACCCTCACCCTATCCCTCTCCCTGCCAGGGAGAGGGCAGCAGACGCGTAAGCGGCTGCGGGTGAGGGTGATGACTCTGGTTAGTCCAAATGAAAATCGCTCCAGGGATGCAGAGCTTTTATCTTTACGCCTGCAGCTCGGCGCTCTTCACTTTCAGTTCGTCGCTCCCCCAACCTAAAGGCAGCATCAACCCGGCCCCAAGCACGGTAGCGGGAATAAGAATGGAAAGCGCAAGATGATACGAGCCGGTGGCGTCGAATATTCTCCCCATCAAAGACGGCCCAATCATGCCGCCGAAGGCGAAGGCGCCATAGAGCCAGCCAAAGATCTTCCCTAAGGACGTGACGCCAAAATGGTGACCGATAAGATAGGGCATCACGTCGGTTTCAGCGCCAAAGCCAAGCCCCGCCATGGCTGCGAATAACAACGCAAACCTCATATCGCTGGCGTGAAACGAAGCGAGCAGACCCACGACTACGCCGAGGAACAATCCCGCCGCGACAAGGTGGGGAGGAAAGCGATCGACCAGATACCCCGCAATGAGCCTGCCTAACACCCCCATTCCTGACAACAACATCAAGGCGAAGGCTGCCTGTTGCGGAGAAAGGCCTTTATCCGTAAGCAACGGGGCAAAATGAGTGATGCACCCATGGAGGACTGCGCTGAGCAGTCCAAAGCTGACCGCCATACACCAGAACGCTAACGTTCCTTTTGCTTCGGCTAAGGTGAGGTCTCGACTGCGAGTATTGTACCTTGCTGGTAAAGTGCGTTCCCGCTCTTCTTCTCCTTCACCATACGGATGTAAGCCGAGTTTTTGCGGAGCATCAACAAAGAAGAATCCGGTCATGGGCAAAGCCACGATCCAGACCGCCAGGCCCAGCGTGACATAGGCCCAACGCCAACCAGCGATGGCCATTATGTACGTTACCAGCGGCGGTGCATACATGCCGCCGAGGAAGACGCCGGCGCCCATAACGCCCAAAGCGATACCACGACGGTGGACGAACCAGCGCGCAATGGTGGTGCCGAAAGGAAGAGAAGTGAGACAGGCGCCGCCAAATGCTGTCAACAAGTATGAAAAGTAGAATTGCCAAAGTGAAGCCGAGAGAAACCAAAAGGTGCAGAAGCCGGCCCCAAAGACGACCGACCCATACAAGATCACACGCCGTGGACCAAACCGGTCAATGAAGAAGCCGATCAGCGGCGCATAAAAGGAGACCATGAGCGCGACAAGAGAAAACGCAAAGGAGATGTCTCCTCGACTCCAGCCAAACTCGGCAGCCAAGGGCTTGATGAAGAGACCAAAGGTGCCCGTGATAAGAATTGGACCAACAGCCATCGTGATGCAACACATGATCACCAACCACCAGCCATAAAAAATGCGCTCGGGCGCGGCGGAACTCATGAGCGCCCCTCCTTTATTGATACAAAAGTGTTGTTGCCGTTCTCACTCTTTTCCCCGGAGAACCAAACGTGGGCAGATTGTACACGGCGCGGCGTTGGCGGTCGAGCGGTGTGGAGGGAAAGGACGTTTCACGAGAGAAGAAGAGCGAAGCACGTCTTTCTTCCGGCAAAATGTGCTTCACGCTGGTCTCATCTCATGCCAAGGCTCTGCCTGGGCATGTAGGGTAGTGGAAGAGGCGAAGCCTTTCGTTCCTTTTCGTACCCAGGCGGAGCCTGGGTACGAGGCCATAGAGGTTGATGAAGCTGGGATTCGGTGTGACCTCATCCCAGCCGCTAATCCTGCTTGTGATGCCGTATGGTTCTATTTGGGAATACCAGGAACGTTGAATGTCGCGTGACACGTGCCGATCTGTGCATGCACACATGCGGAACGGTTTTGGCCTTTGAGACCGCTACAGTTGTTCTTGATGTTGGTGTCGATGCAGGCTCCAACCGTGGGGTACCCTCCAGTCATTGTGAGGTTGACCGGTACGCTCCCACACGTCATCTTATAGGTCTTGGGCGCGACATTGGTTTTAAAGGCAAAAATATCACCAGGCTCGCAGACTGCTACGGGTGTTGATGTCGTCGAATTCCCGCAGGCGTCTCCTGTAGTGCCGTCGGCGCACAGCTCTCCTACTCCGAATAGATTCCAGGATGGCCCCATGAGGAGATGCCCCCATTCCGCTGTGAGGAAACTGGGAACTCCTTGGACATCAAGCCCCGGACCTGGAAGAGTTCCCTGGCTTACCCCAGCGCCGATATTAAGGCTTCCTGTTGTATTTTTGTTAAAGGAAATCGCGAAGAGGGTGCTAACATCCGTGTTCCCGACTTCTACTCCGCCTGAGGTGCGGCCGCCACAGCTGCTTGGATCGATTTCCACAACGAGGTTCCACAGATAGTACACCCCGAGTGGAGTAATGTTGGTGATAGTTGCATTGTCGTACGCTGCTTGCGCATTGCATAAGGCCGCCTGATCCCAAGTGCTGGGATCCGTTGCCGGAAGGGTTACATTTATAGTGAAAAACTTTCCTTGATCTGATTTGCACGCGACAACAATCTGAGGGCCTTCTATGCTCGGTTCGATCTCTGCGGATGCTACCATCCCTACAGGCTGAGCCTCCAAGTCACTGTACGGGCTGGCAATGGTCGTCTCAAATGTGTTCCAAGGCGCTCCGTTGGGGATACTGACAGAAGAAAGAGTGCTTGCGCACCCTGATGCGAGTACGGACAAAGATAATGCTACGAGTAAAGATTTCATAAGGGTCACTCCTTTTTGCTGAATGGGTGAAAGGGTTGATAACTGCTACCCAGAGGACTCCAAGGGATAAGTGATAGCTGCGTCATTCCCGCGAAAGCGGGAATCCAGTTTTTCTCCCTGGATTCCGGGTCTCGCTCTGCTCGCCCGGAATGAGGGGCCGCACCCGAGTAGACTCTGGCGGGGCTCTGGTGCGATCGGTGTACGAGTATTCTAGTGCAGCGTGATCAGCGTACTTGTCTTCCGTATCTTCCGGGTCAGTGTGAACAACCGCGTTCTCCAGTTGAGAGAGTTCTCGGAGGATGAACTGACGGAGTTCTTTCCAGGAGTGAAACCGTTCCCGGCGTCCCGACAGTAAATGTTCCACACGACCGGCAATCAAAGAGCCGCGTCCAGAGAGCACATTCTGAAACTGCACCACGAAAGCCCGATTGGTCGGGAAGGCTACCCCTTGTATTTGTGGTGCGTTTTGGTTATTCACCGTCACGGTCCGCCTCCTCTGTGACTTGCGATTCGTGTCGCGCATTGAGGAAAGCGTAAAAGGGGCAGCGCTTGGCAGAAAGTGAACAACGCTTGGTTTTTGCTTGCGATCGCTTGCTTGTGCTTGTGATCGCTTGCGACGGCTTGCGAAGGAGCAAGTGATGAGGACGGAGCAGCGCGAGACAGAATCTGCGCCTCTCCCGGAGAGTGTGCAGTTTGGCGCGTTTCGCTTGACGCAGCGACCGTTGCGTCTATGGCGGGGACGGAAGGCGGTAGCGCTGCAACCTCGACCCTTATCGGTCTTGCGGTATCTGGTCGAGCATCCGGATGTGGTGGTGAGCAGTGAACTTCTGCGCCAGGCGGTATGGGGCAAGACGATTGTGAGCCCGACTACTGTCCAGGTCTGTATCCGCGCGGTGCGGAAAGTGTTGGGCGATGAGGTGGAAGATCCGCACTATATCGAGACAGTAGGACAGGATGGGTATCGTTTCATTGAAAAAGTAGTCAGTAGTCAGCCCTCAGTAGTCAGTAGGGAAGAAGAAAACCAAAAATCAAAAGACAAAAGGAGAAGACCAATTCCCTCTCCTTACTCAGCACTCAACACCCGGTACACAACACTTCATGCTGGCGGGTCGAGATGCTGGGCTGGTCCAACTTCACAATCTGTTAGAAAAAGCGTTGACCGGCGAACGCCAGCTTGGCTTTATCTCCGGTGAAGCGGGGATCGGAAAAACAACGTTGGTGGATGCGTTCCTCTTGGGGATTAGAGATCGGGAGTTAGGGGTTAGTAAGGTCTGGCTTGGCCGGGGGCAGTGTTTGGAACGCCAAGGGGAAGGTGAGGCGTATCTTCCAGTGCTAGAAGCGCTAGGGCAATTATGTCAGGGACCGAGAGGAGGCGACGTGCTCACGGCGCTGCGCCGGTACGCACCCACGTGGTTGCTGCACCTCTCGGGTCTGATCGAACCCGCCGAGCGGGAACAGCTGCAACGGGAAGGAGCAGGAGCGACCTCGGGACGCATGCTGCGGGAAATGGCGGAAGCGCTCGAAGCCATGAGCGCTGAGCACGGTTTGGTGCTGGTGCTAGAAGATTTACACGTCAGTGATCCTTCCACTATAGAACTGCTCGCGTATCTTGCGCAGCGGCGCACGCCGGCGCGTTTGCTGATTATCGGCGTCTATCGTCCCGTGGAAGTAGCGGTGACCGATCATCCGCTACGGGGTCGGGTACAGGAACTGCTGATGCGCGGCTTAGGCGTGCGTGTGGCCTTGGAACTCTTCACGGAAGCTGAGGTGGAAGCATATCTACAGCAGCGGCCATCCACCTCGACACTCCCGTCGATGTTGGCGCACCAGGTATGGCGACAGACGGATGGGAATCCGCTGTTTCTGGTGCATACGGTGGAGTATTTACTGGAACGCCGGATCTTAATGCGCGAAGCGGGACAATGGCAGGTCAGAGGAGAGCTGAGCACCAGCGCAATTCCTGACACCTTGCAGCACCTGCTTAGGAAGCAACTAGACGATTTATCTTCCGAGCAGCAACGATTGCTGGAAGCGGCTAGTGTCGTGGGAGTTGTGTTTCCGGTGGCGAGCGTGGCGGCAGGGCTGCAAACAACCCTAGAGACGCTCGAAGATGCATGTGAAGAGTTAGCGAGGCGAGGCGTGTTTCTGGAGGACCGAGGGGTGACGACCTGGCCGGACGGAACGCTCACCGGGCAGTTCGGGTTTCGGCACGCACTCTATCGGGAGGCGTTCTATCAACGGGTAGGGTCAGTGCGCAAGATTCGGCTGCATCGAGCTATTGGGCTCCGGGAAGAGACGGGCTATGCTGAGCGCGCAGGCGAACATGCCACAGAATTAGTGCAACATTTTGAACAAGGACAAGAACTGGCTCGATCCATACATTACCTGCTCGCTGCCGGGCAGAACGCCTTGCGAAAAGCAGGTTCCGCCGAAGCCCTGGGTCTCTTCTCCCGTGCGATGACGCTCTTGGCGGCGCAGCCGGACACACCGTCACGGCGGCGGCAAGAAGTTGAGTTACAGCTCGGCCTCGCAACGGCGTCTATGATAGCCAAAGGGTTTACTGCTCCGGAATTTGAACAGGCGCTGGCGCGTGCGCAGACCCTCTGTCGGCAGCTAGGGGAAACGCTGGACCTGTTGCCAGTGTTGGCTGGGCTTTGGGCGTTTTCTTTCACGCGAGGGGAACAGCGGACGTCGCGGCCGTTGGCGGAGCAATTGTTGCGTTTGGCGCAGCAGACCGCTGATCCTGCCTGGCTCGGAGTCGCGCAGGCTAATATGCAAGTGACCCTGTACCTTCAAGGAGAACTGGCGAGAGCGCGGCAGCACGGTGAGCAGGCTCTCGCGCAGTTTGCTGTAGCCCTGTCCATTCCTACCTTCTTCAATTACACCCTCGACCCTCGGGTGCGCGCTCGGGGGTATGCAGCTGCGACCCTGCATGCGCTAGGATACCTCGATCAGGCCCGACAGCAGAGCCTAACGACATTAAGGGTAGCGCGAGAACTAGGGCCCACCCAAACTATTGGGAGTATGTTGTATCTTGTTGCGAACCTACACGGAGGTAGTCATGAGTGGGTGCAGATGCAAGTCTACGCGGCAGAGTTGATCAACCTGGCCATGGCCTATGACTTGACGTTCTGGTGGGCGCTGGGGACTTGTGCTCATGGAATTGCACTGACTCAACAAGGCAAACTAGCGGAAGGTATAGAACAGACGCAGCAGGGACTCGCGTTGTACCGCACCAGCGGCGCCAGAGCCGGGATTACGCGAATACTCTGCTGGTTGGCGGAAGCGTATGGACGCGCGGGGCAATTTGCTCAAGGGTTTCCCACTTTAGAAGAAGCATTCACGATGGTCGAGCAGCATGACGAACGGCTGTGGGAAGCCGAGCTATATCGGCTGAAAGGGGAGCTTCTTTTGAACGCAGAATGCAGAATGATGAATGATGAACAGAAGGGCAAAACAGAGGAGCGTGCGCCTGTTGTCATTCATCATTCATCGTTTAGCGTTCATCATTCTGAAGAAGCCGAAACCTGCTTTCTCAAAGCCGTGGAGATTGCGCGCCGCCAAGAAGCGAAGCTGTTTGAATTGCGCGCGACTACTAGCTTAGCGCGCTTGTGGCGGCGACAAGGCAAGAACCAGGAAGCTCACCAACAGCTAGCCGAGATCTATGGTTGGTTTACGGAAGGATTTGATACGAAAGATTTGCAAGACGCGCGAGCGCTGTTGAAAGCATTGAGAGATTGACGCCTTAAAGATTGTCTTCCTCTTGCAAAAGAAAGCAAGAGGAACAGTGTCTCTATTGGAGAGAGTCTTAATTCCCCTTGCTACGCCAGTATCCTTTGTGCGCCTTTGATGGACTCTTCCGCTACGAGTTGAGCCGAGCAATCACCTTGACTTCGACAAGAGCGCCGGGAAACGCAAGTTCGGTGATGCCGATCGCCGTCCAGGCTGGATAGGGTTCGTGGAGGTAACGGTCTTTGACCTTCAGGAAAACAGTCAGGTGTTCATGTAAGCCAACATGAAACGTCGTCATCTCAATCACGTCGGCAAGCGAAACGCCTGCCGTAGTGAGAACGGATTTTACCGATTCGAATGCTTGCGTAAATTGCGCCTCTGGGTCTGCAGCGAGTTTACCGTCAGCGCCAACCCCGATGACGCCGGAGCAGTACAGGCGGTTGCCATCCTTTACGGCTGGGGCAAAGGGGAAACGCTCGTAATAATGTTCCATGCCTTTAGGAATCACGACAGCGTTCTTATCCATATAAATGTCCCCCTCGACGGCATGACCATACGGCGGCGGCAGGGCGACTGTCAATTGTTCTCGTATTGCAGCAAGCCTTCTTTGCTACTGCGCATCGAAATAAAGTGCGATACAACTTCCGCTGGCAGTTGCTACTCCAGAATAGGCTGTCAGTACGACATCGAGCTGTGGATTTTAGAGCATGAGGTCGGGAAGAGAACATGATGCGGAAACATGGTGTTAGTGGCAGATCGCTGGGTGATATTCATGCCAGGCTTGTCCGTATGGCGCTGAACTGGTACACTTTCCAAAATCTACGCGCCTCGCAGTATTGACCGTCTTGAATTGGTTGACAGAGTCGAGGCCCCGGGAGTCTGTAGACGCCGGGGCCTTTGTATTTTCATGGAGTCGAGGATGTTAACGCTACACAAGGGAAAGTTGAGGAGGCGTCTTTATGGCCAATAAGGCAGGACCTACACGCCAGAAACGGGACAAGGAAAGGGCGCGCTTGCAAAAACAACGGGACAAAGCGCTACGCCGGCAGGAAATAAAGCAACAGAAGGCTCAGTCTGGGCCGCGAGGCAACGGTACGGATGATCCCGACATTGCTGGTATTTTCCCGGGCCCGGAGCCGCTGCCTGAAACGTGGGAGCCCGGACA
>CAZUFQ010000256.1:0-8555 GCA_964618735.1 uncultured Enterobacteriaceae bacterium | reverse complement strand
ACCGGCCACGACAGCTCACTCCATTCCCCGTTCTGTTAAGTTAACGCTTATGGGACATTCAGCACCCGGAGTTGGCTCAGCTGCCCCACACTCTCGGGTAACGCCGTCAGTTGGTTCGCGGAGACAGACAGCTCCTGGAGTTGGCTCAGCTGCCCCACACTCTCGGGTAACGCCGTCAGTTGGTTCCTGGAGACATTCAGCACCCGGAGTTGGCTCAGCTGCCCCACACTCTCGGGTAACTTTGTCAGTTTAAGGCCACTTAGATCGAGAGTTCGCGCTCCGGATCGCCTGGCTGCTTCGATGCGCTGTTCGGCAACCTCTTCGGGGCTTTGTTTGGCGCTCGTCTTTCTCTGTTTTGGGCGCTGTGACTTGTTCGCCATACAGTGACATTTCCTTGCACTCAGGCATGTGTATCCTGCCTCGTTTTTCTTATCTTTTTCCTCTTATCTCTGTCAAACTATTCAGCGCAGATTGAATTACTCGCAGAAGACATTTGCCGCAAGGCAAAATCGAGCGCGGTGAGGAAATAGCCGCCGATAAGCAAGACCTCGGTATTGGCCGTGTTGTTAACGTAGACCGCATTACCGACCGGATTGAGAGCACCGATTGTTACGGTTTCTAGCTTTTGTCCATCAGTTCCAAATACTTCGATACGTCGCACCGCTTCGTTCAGACCGTAAGCAGACAAGTCTGTAGATGGAGCAGTAAACCGCCGTACGATACGCGCCTGAGTAAGAGCAGAGAGAAGGTGTTCGGTTACCTCCGATCGCGACTGGTCCGGCGTCGTTCGCACCAGAAGACAATGCTGCTGGTCGATGATTTTGACAGCGGTGACTTCTTCAGGTCGTAAGGTGAAGAGCGATTCGCTGGGTGATCCTGTTTCGACAACCGCTTTGGTCTTTTGGGCAGGGCGTCGGTCGGTGTAGGCGGTAAGGAAAAGACAAAAGGCGAGAATAGCAAGAAGGAGGTTGGTTTTCATGGAATCTGTCTGAGGAATAAGTGGTACTTGTTAATGAGATTCCCCCCACCCTAACCCTCTCCCCCAAGGGGCGAGGGGAAAAACTTTCGGTTCCTATCCGTGTTTTCTTTTCTGCCAAGCAATTCCGCCAGCCACAAGAAACAACAGCGGCGGCGTCATGGCCACGCCAAACAACTTACGCGTTTGTCCGATGGACAATGGCGCGTAGGCGTAGCGCTCACCAGAGGATGACACTGCCGTGCTCCGCTCATTCAGCCAGCGCAACATATGCAAAAACAGCGAACGATTACTCTCGCGCAAGAACAGTCGCCCTACGAGAAAATCCGCGTCCCCCACAACCATGAACCGCCCAGGTTGCGCCCCGGGAATTTCTTCGGCCACGCCAACCGGGATCACTCCATGTGTTAACGAACGATAGCCGAGAAAGACACCGCCAACTGTTCCTGGACTCGCCGCGTAATTAACCTGACGCGCGCCATGAAAGACCGCGACAAACTGCTCGGGCTCACGTTTCGCCAATGCCATATCCACAACAGGCAAGGTCTCTCGGTCGCGCACGTAGAGTTGTGCTCCGCCTTCGGCCAGTATCTCACCGCCCAAAGAGACGTGCAGTCGCGACAACGCTGCTTCGAGCATGGGCAAATTTGTACGATCGAGCAGAAATAAGGCATTGCCGCCCCTAGTGAGAAACTTTATAACAGTGTTGACTTCCCCCTCAGTGAAATCGTGCTGTGGGCCATGCACTAACAACAAACGGCAGGTTTCAGGCACAGCCGTTTCCCGAGCCAGCTCTACTTCTTGCCAATGGTAACCGAGTCGTTCCAGCAGATCACCGACGCCCTTGGGCTCTTCGTCCGTCACTTCTTGTGTCGTCGCGGGTTCGTACTCGCCATGACCGGTGGAGAAACATACTTGACGCGGACGCGGATCAGTGACACTAGCCACGGCGTTCACGAGCAACCGCTCTTCAGGCGGGTAGACCAATTCCCGCCGCCCGTTCGCTTCGACTACCACCGTGCCATAGGCGTGGACGCCATACTCCCGTGCGAGCGCGGGCTCGCGATCGAGATCAACCAGTTGCACCGTGATCTGTTCCGAGGCGCGGCTGCATTTTTCTGCGAGATACGCCGTCTCCCGATACCGCCCAGGTTCGTAGAACAAGAGCAACCGCACGGGCGTCTGAATGGCGACCAGCGCTTGCACCGTCTCTGTTGTCAAAATTGACTCTTTTTCCTGCACGAGCTCCCAGGTGTGATTGTGTCGCATAGCCCAATCGTCGACGCCTACACCAACCAGCAATAGCAAGAGCACTCGAAGGACCTGAGTTTTTCCGGGACGTTGCCAACGCCAGCGGAGCGCCTCGCACGACCACCACACAAAGAGCGTCGATATGATCATGAAGTACGCGACATCACGGCTGTGAATCGTCCCTCGAGTAAAATCGTAAAAACGATCAAACAATGAGAGTCGCCGCAAAATAGCAAGGAGCGTTGGCCCCGCGGCCGCTTCATTCCACGCGAGAAACCACGAAAAGAACAATACCCCAAAGGCAGCCAATGCGGCGGACGACTGCTGGGTAGCAAATGCCGAACAAAACATGCCGCAGCTCAGGCAAGCAAGACTGAGAAGCGCCGCGCCGAGATAGGTTGCCGCCAGTGGCCAGGGATCAACCGGCCAGATGATGGCGAGACTGATCGGATAGAGGATCGTCACAGCCAAGAGCGGCAGAAAGAGCAGCAGGAGGGAAAAGAATTTCCCGATGACGATTTCCGCTTCGGTTAGCGGATAGGTGAGGAGCATTTCCATCGTACCCAGCCGCCGCTCCTCGGCGAACAGGCGGGCGGCCAGCACCGGCGTCACCACTAAGAGGCACAGACGCAGATCTTCAAAGAAGCGTTGCCACAGTCCCTGGGTGAGGCCGACTTTATCCTGATTGAGCAGGTCGAAGTAAAGAACGTCGGTGTAGAAAAAGTAACCAGCAAGCCCCAGAAACACCGCTCCTAACACGTAGAGAAGTGGAGAGCGGGTCAAGATGCGAAGTTCTTTGACAAAGACAGCATAGACATTGAGCAAAAAAGAGCGGCTACCCATTCGTTGTCAGGTTTTAGCAGAACCTTCTTTCTTGTCACCTCACTGTAGAATCGAGACTCCTTTCGTCTTCAGAGAACGCCTCCTCACGCCCGAATGTATTGGGCGCAATGAATTGCGCCCCTACCAAAGCTAGATTCCCACCTTAATCGAGAAGTACACATAGTTAAGCGATTTGTTCGATCCCAACGGACCATCCAGACGACCAAAAAAGGCATTGTAGCCCAGGATGATGTTTGTAAACTCGTTCCAGTCGTACTTGAGCTGCACGTGTTCCCAGAAATCGTTGAAGTGCGTCTGTCCCAGGAAGAACTGCTCGAAATGTAAAGTTTGGTCAGGGAGCAGATCTTTACTGATATAGGAAGTCACGTACATCTTGAGCGCGTTGCGCATTCCATTTGTTACATGGAACGTGTCGAACGAGAAATGGTTGGCGCCAGCGTCAACATAAGCGTTACTCCAACGGTTCGGATCAATGATCCAGTCTTGCCAGACCTGGAAACTAATGAACCATGGCGCGGAGCCAAACCCCAGCCACGCCAACGACGGCGTTTGCAGCCACCGCGGATCGACCGCGAACTTATCGAGCCCCCACATGGTTTGGAAGTGATTCTTCTGCACGACATCCGTCGTCGGCAAGTAAAACAAATCGTCAAGATATAAAGCGCTTTCATTGCGCAGCACCACGTTCTCGACGCCAAGAAAATTGCCGAATTGATAATCGAAAGCGCCGCCGATAATGTGAATGCGCTCAGTGGTGCGGATATTCGAGGTTCCTTTTGCCGCGCATCCCAGGCCTTTACAATGTCTCCCATCGACTCCAGGAAAGTCCACCAAAAACCAGGGATACTTGTAGAGCCAAGCGAGACTGTACGTGAACCCTTCGTATTCGCCATCGAAGCGCAGTCCGATGGCGCTGTTCGCTAAGGTGTTCGCCGGCTTCTTGCGAATAAAAGGATATCCTTCCGGAACGCCCGCTTGTTTAAAGATTTGGTCGAATTCTTTTAACAATGTATTCGTCAGACAGGTGGCCGCCCCGGTCCAGTCATGGGTGCAACCTTCGGAAGGCGCATTGCCAGGAAATTCTGCGAATTGCGGATCGGGCAACCAGAGGAATTGGACTTTGCCGGTCGTGCCAAAGTAGTAGTTTAAGTTGATCATCCACTGAGGAATGCGGATGTCTTGCTCCTCGAACTTAAACGGCTGGCGAAAGTTAAAGGGGCTCACCTGGTCAAGCAAATAGACGCCATCCGATTTTCCCCAAGCGACCAATTGACGCCCGAGACGAGCGAAGAACTTGCCGTAGGTGACGTCGACATACGCTTCGCGGATGATCGGATCGCTGCGGGAATCGTTACCCAAGTCAAAATTATTGCCCCACCGATTCCGCAATAAACGGCCATGTCGTCCGGTCGACGAACCGCCTTTCAAGTCAAACACACTGTCGTAGAAGGGACGGAGCCAGGTGTACATGGTGATGTATTCATTCAGCTTGTACGTCACCTGCAAGTTGTACTCATTGCGTTGGCTCATGATGCTGCCATTGCGGGGACCTTTGGTTTTGACCAACGCCTCGCTGAACAGCCACGTATTGATGTGGAGATCTGTGTTTGGGTCACGCAAATACGTCGCATAATCGCGCATCGCTTGCATGTCCATGATCGGCAGCATAGGCATCGGTTCACGCGGTGGCCCAATGCACACGCCGATCGACGGGGCCAGAAACACGAGCACGCACACTGCCATGCCCAGTATCCCGAAACATCGCTTACCCTGTTCCATAACTCTCCTCCCCCTACAAGCGTGAATTGCGGGTCCTTGCCGGCTGGAGATCAGCCTTCCCACACTTCACAGTCTAGGAACGATAATTAACGAATAGCTGCTGCCACTACTGTCTCCTGTTTCTTCTCTAATGGCGGGTTGAGACCTCGCACTAAAAATTTCGGCTGGATCAGGCTCCACAAAAACGGCGAAATGATAAAACTGCACACGAAACACACGAAGAGAATCATGCCCATGCCGTAACCAATATAACCGACGTAGAGCGGGATGGGGATGAGCACCCAGCAGCCGGCGATCAAACCAAGGTGAGAAAACATCAACGCCTCCCGCACGCTGATGAATCCTTGTTTGAGCGCCAGACGAAAGTCGCCGTGCTTCCGATATTCTTCGCGGAACCGGCCAAGGAGATAGAGTTCCGCATCTACTCCCACGCCAGAGGCGATGGCCATGCCAGTTGTGGTGTTGGAATTGATCTCGATGCCGGTGAGCTGCATGAGCACTAACCAAATCACACTGCCCACAGCAAGTGGCGCGAGTAACAGGGTCGGCCCGACGAGGGAGCCGGAAATCGGCACCAGGACAACGAAGCAGAGGAGCATCGCCGCGACAGTCGCGTACACCAACCATTTAGCGGTGTCACGGTTGAACCCCTCGGCAATCGCGACCGCGCCTCCACCGACCAATGCAAATATGGAGTCGTTGTCAAATTTTGTGCGGGCGTACTCCTCCGCCGCGCGCATGACGTTACCGACCGTGGCGTGAGCGGTGTCCGAGGTGTAGATTGACAAAAACGATTTCTGAAAGGCGTAATCGACCACCGCGTCGAAACTGCCTGGCACGTCTTGCGCGTACATCTCCATGTAGTAGCCAATCTCCGCACGGTCTTCCGGCAAGCGAAAATCTTGCGGGTCACCGCCGCGCATGAATTGGCGCATGAGCTTGATGTAGACGGGCAACCCCGACGAACCAGCCACTTCCGGCAGCGACTCCATATACTGCGCGAAATCGTCGATCTTTTTCATCGCCACCGGGTCTTTTAATCCTTCATCTTGGTTACTCTCGATATAAATATTTAAGGGATACACTCCTTTGAAACGTTCCTTGATGTTCTGCTCCATCTGGTAAATTTCATTATTCCGCCAGGATCTGGTGAGAAAATTGTGAATCGCATACGTGTTATCTTGACCGATATCGAGCTTGGGCAGATACAACACCGACGCCACGAACACTACCATGACCCCGCCAACCATCGCCCATCCTTTGCGATTTCTCTCGACAAGGTCATCAACCCGATCTTCGAGAAATCGCACGAGAACGGATTTCCGTCTCTGCTGCAGCCGTTGCTTCACCGCTTCGACTTCGTCGGGGGAGCCGTGGAGGAAGGCGAGCAAGGGGATCTGCAAGAAGAACACATTAAAGATGATAGCTCCCAACCCAAGCGCAGTAGTGACGCCTAACTCAGAGACATTGTCAAACGGCACCAAAGCCGTAATGACAAAAGACGCCACATCGGCCACTATTGCAGTCGTCATGGGAAAGAGGAGAGGGGTAAAGGTATTGACGATCGCCGAACGCGCGTCCCCAGTAGCCGGATATTCCTCGTCGAAAAACCGCTTGAGGAACTGTGTGTGATGACACGCCGCCGCCGCCACAATGATGAACGGGGCAATGAGCGCCGACGAAGATTTCAGGATATATCCCTGCAGGAGAAACTTGAGGCCGAAAGCCCAGACTGAAGCGATAAGTCCCAGAATGACCGCTATGAAGGCGCCGCGAAAACTGCGAAAGGCGAACCAAAGTACGACCGTCACGCCAACGAGGAACAACCCAAACGCCAGGGCAATATAAGGCAAGCCATCGCTGTTCACCCAGCCGATGGTAATCGGCGTGCCCGCAGCTTGAACGATGTAGTGGTCGTCTCGCTCGGCGGCGGTAATTTGTTTGATGCGTTTGTAGATCGCCACGGGATCGGTCACCGGGAGGTCGGCCCGGAACCCCGATCCCGTGCGGAAATCGGCAATGATGATGGTGGAGGTGAAATCTGGAGAGACCAGCACCCCCTGAATGGTGGGATTATGCGTCACTCCATAACGTAATCGTTCCATACCTTCGGACGTGGTTGGTACTTCATCCATCAAGGGCGTGTTATCAAGGAAGTCATCGGTTGCTTTGAGGTAGCGCACCTGGAGTGCGGCGACCGACAAGACGTTGTAGGGAATGACGCCCCAGGTCAACAACACTTCACGCGTGAGTCGTTTCACTTTTGCTAAGGTTTCAACATTAAAGATGTCTCCTTCTTTAACGCTGACTTGGATAGTCACCAGGTTGCCGCCGCCAAATTTTTCTTGGAGATATTTGTTCAGCTTGCCGACTCCATTATTGGCTGGTAGCCATTCGTTCGGATCGTCATAGAGCTTCACGCGCTGTAATTGCCAGAGAAACCCGCTCGTCAGGACGAAACAGAAGATGAGCAACGGGAATCTCATCTTCACTGTCAACTCGACCAGTTTGCGCATCAAGATCCTTTCAAACAGCTATAGGGAAAACACGCCAAGATGTGGATGCACGATGTCTATGTTTTCTCCTCTCCCTTGAGGGGAGAGGACACAGGAGAGGGTGGCGAAGGCGGGGTTTCCCCTCACCCTGGCCCTCTCCCCCAAGGGGCGAGGGAACTGCAAGCCGTTCTTTCTTGTCCATCTGCCGCCCCACATCTTGCTGTAGCGTTTCTATAGTAGCTATTGGTTATTGGCCCTTAGTTTCAATCCTAGTGTCGCTGGCTCAGAGCTAACAGCTGGAAACTCAAAGCTACTTGCGGTAAAAGTCCACTGTCTTCGGTTCTTGTAAAAGTGTATTGGTATTGTAAATCGTCTCCGGCAGCGGCGGGTTCAGAGTGCGCTCCATCGGATAGGTCACGACCCAAAACCCCGTTGTGTAATCTTTGAATAAGCTTCCGCCCCAAGTCAGATAGGAGTCTCGGCCCGGTGGAATCCCACGGGAAGCGTCACCGGCTTTGGACAGCTCTTGATGCCAAATAATCCGCTGGATGAGCCGCCCCTCGCGATCGAAGGAGTCGGTCCGCCAGTTCACCATGGAAAAGAACCCAACGTAGTTCACTTGCCGAGCAAACCACCAATCCTCGCGAAATGGCGTCGTTTCGTAGATCCAGCATGGTTCGCTCAACCCGTCGACATGAATATATGCCCCAGTGGGGCTTTGCTTCTCTTCACCAATGTCATAGCCAAACAGGGAATCTGTTTCCGGCAGCTTCAACAGCCCGCTTCCTAACATTTTGTAATTGTGAATCGGCGTCATCAGCGAGTTCTGTTCTTGTCGCAACACCAGGCCGCCGACGACATCCTGCCGGTTTGCGGTGGCGAGACGCCGCACTTTACGGACGACTGGGTTATAGAGAAAATTGTCGTCTTCTTTTTCTCCTTGATACTGCACCTGGAAGAATGCGGTCTTCGCTAAATCTTGGGGAGTGCGGAAAATAAACAAGTATTTGCGGTAGGGCTCTCCCGAGGTCGAGTCTTTGTCCCACACGTGTTTCGTGCGACCTTCGAGATACCATTTGTTGAACTCCATCCCGGTTTTGTCACGTCGGTATCCGGTCGGAGAATAGAGATGGGCATCGAACCCGTCTTCGAGATCAATCGGACCAGACACAAAGGGGCCGAAAAAGGTCGCGCTATTCTTAATGTCAAAA
>CAZUFQ010000255.1:0-8576 GCA_964618735.1 uncultured Enterobacteriaceae bacterium | reverse complement strand
CGGCATTCTCGTCTTCGGCTCGGGGAGGTTTTTTGCCAACATTGATCGAGTGGTCATGTATTTCCCCGGCGATCTGCAAGGCTTGCGGGTGGGTGCTGCGGTCGATTTCCAAGGGGTGCCGATCGGGACGGTGGTAAAGATCAAGGCGGCGATCGATCCCCAGCATGTCAAGGTACAAATTCCGGTCATTGTGGAATTACATCCTGACACGGTTGAATTTGTGACACCGCGCCCCGAGGGGGAAAAGGCCATACAGAAACTGGTGGAACAGGGAGTGCGGGCGCAACTACAGTTAGAGAGCTTTGTCACTGGTCAGTTGTTCATTCAACTAGACTTTCATCCAGAGGCGCCAGCTGCGGAGTTCGGGATCGACCCGCTGACTAAGCTGCCAGAGATCCCCACGGTTCCGACGACCAGGCAGCAGGTGGAGCAAACGATACGGAAGGCGTTCGAGAAGATCAGCGAGCTGCCGCTCGAAGATATCTTTAATAACCTTCACACGACCTTGCAGAGCGTTGATCGACTGATGACTGCGCCCGAATTAATGGAAGCAATCCGCAACCTCAACACGACACTGACGGACGTACGGCAACTGGTGCGCAATCTCGACAAACAGGTTACTCCGGTAACAGCGAGTGCTACGGAAGCGATGGGCAGTGTGAAAGGCGCGATGGGAGACATCGGGACACTCGCGCGCAATGCTGACGGGCATGTGACAACACTGACCGACGGCCTGAAAGAAACCGTAGGAGCGGCGCGCGTCACCCTCGAAAGCGCCCAGGAGATGCTGAAGAATGTGAATGGTATGACCGCGCCGAACTCGCCCATGGGCTACGAGCTGGCGGACACGCTGCGTGAGCTCTCCGAGGCTGCCCGGGCTGTGCGTGTGCTCGCGGATTTTCTCGAGCGGAACCCCAATGCTGTTCTGTTCGGCAGAACCGAGGTGAAAACGCAATGAGGCGCCCGGGCTCCCACCTTCTCGCTGTTTGTACTCTTCTTGCTCTGGCGCTGCTCTGGGGCGGCTGCAGCCTCGGGCGCCAATCGCCGCCCACTCGCTTGTACGTGTTAACCGCCTTGCCAGAGACCGACAAGAGTCAGCGAGTTGCAGGTGCTGCCGGTGTCGCTCTGGCCGTGGGGCCGGTGAGGTTGCCTGAGTATGTAGACCGACCCCAGATCGTCACCGGTGACAGTGGCAACGAACTTCAACAGGCGGCGTTTGCGCAATGGGCCGAGCCTCTCACCACGAATTTTACCCGCGTGTTAGCAAACAATTTGTCAGTGCTGCTTGGAACCGACCGCGTCGCCGTGTTTCCCTGGAGGGGCTCGGTTCCCATCGACTATCAAGTGGTAGTGGAAGTGACACAGTTCTTAGGCGCACTGAATGGCTCCGTGTCTCTCGTTGCGTTATGGCGCGTACTGGGCCCAGACGGCAGAGAGGTGCTGGCCAGTCGACAATCGAAATTTACCGAAGCCGCCGGGTCACAGGAGTACAGCACCCTGGCGGCGGCGCTGAGTCGGACGGTGGCAAGGCTCAGCGGTGAGATCGCCGCAGCACTCGCTGTCCTTGCACAGAAAGAAAGGCGCCCGGAGCAGTGAAGATAGCGGTGACGACGGCGAATCGTACGAAGTATCGAATGCAGAACAGTTCCAGGTTCGTAATGCACAATCGACGCGAGCGGCGGGCTCCATCTTGAACATTTCAGTTGAAGACGGGCGATATTGTCACTTTATATGATCGAGACAGCCAGGTTCCAGAACTGTTCCGCTGGTGTTTGGTAGGATCGTACGCCCATAGCGTATAGATTTCCGAAGCTAGTTTTTTTCTTGACGCTCTCTTGTAATAGGAGGAAAGCCGACTATTCTTACCCGAGCGAAAAGAGGTGAAGCATGAGAAGCATGTGTTTGTCTGACTCTGCGCAATCACCAATGCTGGTCGAAGAACAGGTTCCTCAACCGCAACCTCAGCGCGGTGAACTGCTGGTCCGCGTTTATGCGGCTGGCGTGACTCCGACGGAGCTGCTGTGGTATCCCACCACGCATAGCAAAAACGGCGAGCAACGTAGCCGCGCCGTGCCAGGACATGAGTTCTCCGGCGTCATTGCGGCTGTAGGTGAGGATATTGCCGGCTTCGAGATCGGCCAGGAAGTATACGGTATGAACGACTGGTTTTCCGACGGCGCCATGGCGGAGTATTGCCTCACGCAACCAACCAGTGTTGCCCCAAAGCCGCCCGGTTTGACGCACGTCGAGGCCGCCTCAATTCCTATCGGAGCGTTGACCGCGTGGCAGGGACTGTTTGACCGCGCGCAGCTTCAGGCTGGAGAACGTGTACTCGTGCATGGTGGAGCAGGAGCCGTGGGCGTCTTCGCCATACAGCTGGCCCGGCTTCATGGCGCCCATGTGACGGCTACTGCATCCACACGTAATCTTGCATTTGTACAGCAGTTAGGAGCTGAACACATTATTGACTACCACACGGTGCGCTTCGAAGAAATTGTCCGTGATATAGATGTCGTATTTGATGCCGTCGGCGGTGAAACTCTGCAACGATCCTGGGACGTACTGAAGCCTGGGGGTAGAATGATCACCATTGCTGCGGATAGCGAAACCTCTACTGACGACCGAGTGAAACAGGCGTTTTTTATCGTGGCGCCGAACCAGGAACAGTTGACCCGGATCGGGGTCCTGCTGGAGGCGGGAGATCTCCATCCGGTCGTGGACGCTGTGCTGCCGCTCACTCAGGCCTCCGCAGCGTACACAGGAAAAGTGCAGCAGAGGCGTGGGCGTGGGAAACTCGTTGTTGCTGTCGCAGCACAAGAAGTGTCGTCGACAGAGGACGCCAACCTCCCTTAGGAATAAAGTTAACACTCTCATTCCCAGGCTCTGCCTGGGAATGCAACTCTCCAGAGAGGGTGATCGCTGTAGACTTCCCCTCTCCCCCAAGGGGCGAGGGAACCGGAAGTCGAAAGGGCTCACATATATGATTGGCGCCGCTGGTACCCGTTGCGGTGGACCCAGGGCGAGAGAACTGGAAGCCAATAGGCATCCGACTTGATCTAGAGTGAAACACCATGCATGCTGATCTTGTTAGTTTACCCAGAAGTCCCTGCACGGTGCGAGGCATTCCGACCAATGAGGATCTTGTGATTGCTTGCCACATACACGCTCTGATTTTTCTCTTGGATGCAACTTCGTGGTAGGAGGAAGGACATGAGTACGTCGGTAGACCAGAGACAGCTCGATATGCTGTGCATCAATACCATCCGGACGTTATCCATGGACGCGGTGCAACAAGCGAACTCCGGTCATCCAGGGACGCCTATGGCGATGGCGCCCATCGTGTACTGCCTGTGGCAACACGCGCTCCGCTTCGATCCTGAACATCCGATCTGGCCGAATCGCGATCGCTTTGTCTTGTCGGCTGGCCATGCCTCTATGTTGCTGTATTCGCTCCTCCATCTCTGCGGCGTAAAAGCAGTCAACCCTAAGTATGAAGTCTTGGGGGAGCTTTCAGTAAAACTTGACGATATCAAGCATTTCCGTCAGCTCGACAGCAAGTGTCCTGGGCACCCGGAGTATCGCTGGACGACCGGGGTAGAAACCACCACGGGACCGTTAGGTCAAGGAGTATCGACAAGCGTCGGTATGGCGATTGCCGGTCGCTGGATGGCGGAGTATTTCAATCGCCCCAATTTTGAGGTGGTCAATTACGATGTCTATGCGCTCTGTGGCGATGGCGACATGATGGAAGGCATCTCGAGCGAGGCGGCCTCACTGGCGGGTCACCTCAAACTCTCTAACCTGTGTTGGATCTACGACCACAATAAGATCAGTATCGAGGGAAATACCGACTTGGCCTTTAGCGATGACGTCGCAGCCCGCTTTCACAGCTACGGCTGGCAGGTGACGCGGGTGCAAGACGCCAACGACCTTGAGTTGACTGAGCGCGCCTTGCAAGTCTTTAAGGACACGCCTGACCGCCCTACCCTCATTATCGTCGAGAGCCATATCGCCTACGGCGCGCCGCATAAGCAAGATACAAGCGCGGCGCATGGCGAACCCCTGGGAGAAGAGGAAGTCAAACTCACGAAGCGGAATTACGGCTGGCCGGAAGACGCAAAATTCCTCGTGCCTGAAGGCGTGCGCGAACATTTTCAGGCCGGCATCGGTCAGCGCGGGGCTGCATTGCACACAACATGGCTAGAGATGTTCGACGCCTACCGCCAGCAATACGGAGAACTCGCCGACCAGAGTGAACGGATATTCCGTCGTCAGTTGCCGGAAGGGTGGGACAAAAATCTCCCTGTCTTCCCCGCTGATGCGAAAGGAGTGGCGACTCGGGATTCATCGGGGCAGGTGCTCAATGCTCTTGCGAAAAATATCCCCTGGCTTATTGGGGGGTCCGCGGACCTGGCCCCCTCGACAAAGACCAGGTTGACCTTCCCCGAAGCCGGTGATTTTTCAGCCGAGAATTTGAGCGGTCGCAATTTTCACTTTGGCGTCCGTGAACACTCTATGAGCGCTATTCTGAACGGCATGGCTCTAGCAAAAGTGCGTCCCTATGGATCAGGATTTCTCATCTTTAGCGACTATGCCCGGCCCGCAATTCGACTCAGCGCGCTCATGGAGCTTCCCACTATTTATATTTTTACCCACGATTCGATCGGAGTCGGGGAAGACGGTCCGACCCATCAACCCGTGGAGCAATTGGCCTCGCTACGCGCCATCCCGGGGTTGATTACTCTGCGACCGGCAGACGCCAATGAGGTTATCGAAGCATGGCGGTTCATCATGCAATTGCAACGCCAGCCGACGGCCTTGGTCCTCACTCGGCAAGCGCTCCCCACGGTAGACCGCTCGAAATACGCGCCCGCTGCAGGCCTTGTGCAAGGGGGGTATATTCTGGCTGACGCGCAAGGGGGCGCCCCAGAAGTCTTGTTGATTGCTACCGGCAGCGAGGTCTCGCTGTGCATTCATGCGTATGAGCAATTACGGACAGAAGGCGTCAGAGCACGCGTAGTGAGTATGCCCTCGTGGGAACTCTTCGAGCAACAAAGTCCGGAGTACCGCGATCAGGTGCTCCCCCACGCGATCACCGCGCGGGTCGCGGTCGAGCAAGCGTCTACCCTGGGTTGGGAGCGATATGTTGGCTTTCAGGGTCAGATCATCGGCATGCATACCTTTGGGTCCTCTGCCCCATTAAAGGACTTGCAACAGAAGTTTGGCTTCACGCCGGAACGTGTCGTGGCGGCCGCGAAGGAGCAGATAGCAAAACACGCGAAAGGCTAAGGTCGTGTTAAAGTATTACTTCCTGCTTTTGCTAATCGGGTGCCACTGCTGGCTTGTCCAGCAGTGCTATATAATTGGGAAGTTATTTTTTGACAACGCCTAAGTCGATGAAGCGATCGAAAAGTCTCTCGTCATTGTAAAGGAGAAAAGCCATGGGTGCGACAGACAAGAATCCCCTCAAGGCGCTGCAGGAATACGGCCAGTCCGTGTGGTTAGATTACATTCGCCGCAGCCTCCTCACCGGTGGTGAGCTGCGGCGACTGATAGAAGAAGACGGCCTGCGCGGGGTGACGTCGAACCCGGCGATCTTTGAAAAAGCGATCACTGGCAGTACGGATTACGAAGCGGCCCTCACTGATCCGGCGTCGCGCGATCTCGATGCAAAGTCACTGTACGAGCAGTTGGCGGTCCGCGATATTCAGGACGCCGCAGATCTGCTGCGACCTGTGTACGAGCAGACGAACCGACGGGATGGCTATGTCAGTCTGGAAGTGGCTCCTACACTCGCACGAGACACGCAGGGCACGTTGGCAGAGGCCAGACGGCTGTGGAAGATGGTCGGACGTGACAACCTGATGGTCAAAGTTCCGGCGACCCCGGAAGGCATTCCTGCTATCCAGCAATTGATCAGCGAAGGGATCAACGTCAACGTCACCTTGCTCTTTTCGCAAGCGGTGTATGAAGAAGTGGCCGAAGCCTACATTAGGGGCCTGGAGCAGCGTGCAGCCCGGAGCGGCAACCTGAGCACGGTGGCAAGCGTGGCCAGCTTCTTCGTCAGTCGGATTGACTCGGCAGTCGACGCTCTGCTTGCATCCCGGCTCAAGGCCTCTACCGACCCACGTGAACAGGGATTGCTACGCAGCCTCACTGGCAAGGTTGCGATTGCCAACGCGAAGTTGACGTACCAGCGGTATCTTCAACTATTTAGCAATCAACGTTGGCAGGTCCTGGCCAGCAAAGGCGCGCAAACGCAGCGCGTCCTCTGGGCGAGCACGAGCACCAAGAATCCCAACTACCGCGATGTGCTGTACGTCGAGGAGCTCATCGGGACGGACACAGTCAACACCATCCCGCCGGCGACATTTGACGCCTTTCGCGAGCACGGCCGCCTGCGCGCCAGCCTTACCGAAAACGCGGACGAAGCCCATGACACGATGACAACGTTGGAGCGAGTTGGCGTTTCCATGACTGAGGTGACCGCCAAGCTGCTTGATGAAGGGGTGCGCCTCTTCGCTGAACCTTTTGCCAAACTCCTCACCGCGGTCGCTGACAAAGCCCAAGCCGCCAAACCAGCTAAAATCAACCGCTTAACTTACAAACTCCCTGAGGACCTTGCTTCCGCCGTCCAGACAACGCTGGCAGAGTGGCGCGAGCATGACAAGGTGCGGCGTCTGTGGGCGCGCGACGCCTCGCTCTGGACGAACACCGACGAAAGCCAATGGCTGGGCTGGTTGAGCGTCACAGACGATCACTCGGCGCACCTACAGCGCCTGACAAGTATTGCGGAAGAGGTGAAGCAGGCAGGACTCTCCCATACGGTGCTGTTGGGCATGGGGGGCTCAAGCCTATGCCCCGAAGTGATGCGGATGACATTCGGTAAGCGCGCTGGATACCCGGAACTGCGCGTCCTCGACTCGACCGACCCCATGCAGATCAAAACGCTCGAGAACAACATTGATCTGGCCAACACTCTCTTTATCGTGGCAAGCAAGTCCGGGAGCACGCTCGAGCCTAACATCTTCAAGCAGTATTTCTTCGAGCGCGTCAAACAAACCGTTGGTGAAAAAGAAGCGGGCTCACGCTTCATCGCCATCACTGACCCCGGCTCAAAAATGCAGCAGGTCGCCGAAGGCGATCACTTCCGCCACGTCTTCTTTGGCCTGCCTAGCATCGGCGGCCGCTATTCGGCCCTTTCTGACTTTGGTCTGGTCCCGGCGGCGATCATGGGAGTGGACGTCTCGACGTTTCTCGATCGCACGGAAGAGATGGTGCAAGCCTGCGCGTCCTCCGTGCCCGCCGAGCAAAATCCCGGCGTGGTTCTCGGCGCGGTCCTTGGCTTGGCGGCGGCTCGCTTCGGGCGCGACAAAGTGACCCTCATCACGTCGCCCGGCATTTACGACCTGGGAGCCTGGCTGGAAAAGCTCCTGGCCGAATGCACCGGCAAGGGTGGGAAAGGGTTTGTCCCGATTGATCGGGAGTCGCTTGGCGGACCAGAAGTGTATGGGAACGACCGGGTGTTTGTGTATCTACGGTTGGAGTCGGCGCCTGACGCGGCGCAAGATGAAGCAGTTGCGATCCTTGAACGCGCTGGACAACCGGTGGTGCGCATTGCGGTAGACGAGAGTTATGACTTAGGCGAGGAATTCTTTCGCTGGGAGATCGCGACGGCTGTGGCGGGGTCTCTCCTGGGTATTAACCCTTTTAACCAACCCGACGTGGAAGCCAGCAAAGTAGAGACGCGAAAGTTGACGACGGCGTACGAACAAACCGGGAGGCTCCCCCAGGAGGCGCCGATACTGGAAGACCGCGGAGTTACCCTCTTCACCGATGAGAGAAACGCCGCGGCCCTGAAAACAGTAGCGGGACCCAATCCGTCGCTTGTAGAGTATCTCAAGGCGCATCTCCACCGACTCAAGCCCGGCGATTACTTTGCCTTGCTCGCGTACATTGAAATGGACGAGATGCACGAGAAAGAATTACAGGCGATCCGTCAGTTGGTGCGTGACCGCACGCGAGTGGCGACGTGCCTAGGCTTCGGCCCACGATTTTTGCATTCCACCGGCCAAGCGTATAAAGGCGGCCCCAACAGCGGGGTGTTCCTGCAGATTACCTGCGAGGACGCCGTGGATCTGCCCGTGCCCGGGCAGCAGTACACGTTTGGGGTAGTGAAGGCGGCGCAGGCGCGGGGCGACTTTGAGGTGTTAGTCGAACGGGAGCGGCGCGCGCTGCGCGCGCATCTCGGCAAGGAGGTGCTCGCGGGCTTGACGACTCTTCACGCCGCAATTCAACAGGCCTTATTAGGATAGCGTCCCAGGAGGAAGGTCTATGATTTTAGCGGGCGATATCGGCGGTACGAACACGCGACTTGCTTTCTTTACCGTAGAAGGGAATCGCCTCATTTCCGTCATCGAAGACACGTTTCCGAGTCGCGCGCACAGTGGACTTGCTGAACTTGTAGAACAGTTTCTATCAGCGCACAAACTGTCTCACTCCAGCGCCTGTTTTGGCATTTCCGGTCCGCTTAAGAATCGGCGGGTCGAAACCAACATCTTCCCGTTGATAAGAGA
>CAZUFQ010000254.1:0-8580 GCA_964618735.1 uncultured Enterobacteriaceae bacterium | reverse complement strand
AGCGCTCCATCGAATTCCGCGCCTATCAGGCGTTCCACAAACTTGGTCTGCCGGTTCCCGAGCCGATCGCGCCTGAGCTGGAAAGCGCCGCACCCGATCGGCCGTTCTTCATCCTGGAAGAAGTCCAGAACTGCGCGGTTGGAACCTTCCCGCAATCCGCTGCCCACACGACCCCATCCCAGCAAAAACGGACAGCCATCCATCGTCTTCAGTTCAGCCGCACTTAGACGCAACGCTAAGCGCCACTTGTCGCACGACCGAACCGGATCGCCTTCTTTCGGCGTTCGATTTCCAGTGGAACGTACTTGAGAGCGCCACGCTCCCGGACAGTCAATCGCGACCAGAGACACATCATCGTGTGCAGGCTTCGAACCAAGATGTTCCTGTACCGCCGCTCGTAAGCAGCCAAAGCGGCTTTCGGGAGAGGCCGTAAAGATAATCTGCTCCATGTGCTCCGAACCGAACGCTTCACCAACTGGATTCTCTGCTTCGAGTAATCCATCCGAGCACATGTAGAGATGGCCTGACTCGATCCAACGAAACACTTCCGTGTGTTCGCTAAACTCTTCAGGCCTGAGAATGCCGAGCGCTGGATGCATGGACGGCCACGATCGGCGAATGCTGCCATAATTGCAAACGAACAGCGCAGTCGGATTACCGCCGTTCCATATCTCAATCGTACGCTCTTCACAGTGAATTGCCGCGAGCGTCGCGGCGACAAATCGTCCTGTCGGCATCAGAGCTTTGATCTTGCGATTCAGCTCACGAGCAATGCGGGAAATCGAGAACCCGCGTTCCGTCATGCTGTAAAATACTTCCGTCACCGGAATGACGCTGAGCGCCGCTGATAAGCCATGTCCCGTGCCGTCGGCAAGAATCACATGAATCGCTCCGCTCGGCGCGTACGCCGCCACCAACAAATCCCCGCTGAAGTGCTGCGCCGGCATCACCCATTTTTCCACACCTTCTCCGACAAAAGCGTCAGTGCGGACCAGTTGGTTCATCAGGTGCGTCGCCAGTCGTTGTTCTCGTTCATTATCGTCGCGATAGCGCGCCAGCTGTTCGGCGTTGTCTCGCAGTGCGCGCTGCATTTCCGCGATACGCTGCATGACCTTGATTTTGGCCGCAAGCAGAGGAAAGGAGACAGGCTTCGCGAGATAATCGTCTCCGCCCATCTCAAGTCCTTTGATTTTGTCGTCGTCTCCCGCCGACGCGCTGAGAAAAATGATGGGGACCCAGGTGGCGCCCGCTCGCTCACGGATAAGACGAGCAGCCTCGTACCCGCCCAGGCCGGGCATTTGCACATCAAGCAATATGAGATCAGGGGCGTGGATAGTAAACAAATCAACCGCCTCTTCACCACTCTGAGCAAGAATCGGAATATGTCCGAGCTTCGTAATGAAATGGTTGACCATCATTCGCGCCAGATTACTGTCATCAACCACAAGAACGGTCAATTGTTTGTTCACGAGTTTCCCTTACGTCACGCAAACGCCCAGCAATGAAGAACACCGGTGGGAATACCCCCATTCCCCCTCAATCCAAGAGCGGCGAGGTTATACTGGGGCTTCAGATGGAGCGGCGGCAAGCGCCATCATTGCAGAAAGACAGGAGCGTAGTCTGCCAATTATAAATTGTAAATATGTTATTCCACTTCTCAGATGCTCGCTTTCGCGGGAGCGATGGGCTCTCGCGCAGGCAAGCATCGCGGAGAAGAAGCGGAGCGGGCTTCCACTTTCAATGACGTCGACAGACTACGAGAGTGAAAACAATTTTCCAAAATTCGCGACATCGAGCACGCGACGCACGGAACCAGTGCAATTGGTTAACGCCAATCGCATCCGACCACGCTCAGCGCTCTCCTTGAGCAGCAACAACATGCCCAGAGCAGAACTATCAATGTAGTCTACCCCACCCAGGTCGACTTCGAGCCCCTTGATTCCCGGCTGCTTCAGCGCACTTTCGTAACTTTGGCGGAACTCTCGATGAGCGGTAAAATCAAACCGTCCGCTCAGGCTCAATTGTGCTTTCTCTCCGGCAATCTGCGTTCTGACTGTCATTGCCACAATGAGATCTCCTCTCGTTGACTCACGCGATTTTGAAAATCTTGTTGAGTTTATCTTCTAAAGTCTTCGAATTAAACGGCTTTACAATATAGTTATTTACCCCGGCCTGGACGGCCTCCATGATATTTTCTTTTTTCGATTCAGCGGTCACCATCAAGACGGGAATTTCCTTTAACGCGTCATCCTGACGGATAGCGCGCAGCAGTTCGATGCCAGTCATCTTGGGCATCGCCCAATCGGAAACCACAAGATCAGCCTTCTGCCGCTTGAGGTCCTCAAACGCCATTTCCCCATCCTCGGCCTCGCGGACATTTTTAATGCCCAACTCACGCAGCAAACTGCGCACAATGCGCCGCATCGTTGCCGCATCATCAACCACCAAAACATTCATATCTGGATTCAGCATCGTCTCCGTTCCTCTTTGCTAAGAAATTTTCAGCATTACTCGCGTTACTCGAACAAATCGTCGATCGAGGTTTGGTCGACCTCATCCTGCGCCGATACCAGTCCCACTTCTCCAGGGGCCTTTTCTGTCTCATCATCCTCAACACCTGCAGTCACCGACACGTTAAACCTGGTCAGCAGCTCTCGAATTTTTTCATCGACCGAGTCGATCATAATTTGCACTTTTTCTGCGCGCTGACGCACCACATCTTGAAACGACAAAAAACTCATGACGCTCATCAAACTGGCGCTCGTTTTATCGGCAATCTCTTGAAGCTTACCAATATCAAGCGCAACCCCCGTGCTCGCGTTGGCAAGCATCCCGGAGACGATATCCTGATTCATGCACATTTCATCCACTAGCCCGAGGATCGAATTCACGCTCATCTCTGCCTGGTGAGAAATTTCGGCTACTCCCTGCCCGGCTTTTGGCATAAGGTGGACCGAAGAAGAAAAACGAGGAGAAAGAGACTGCAGATTCTCTCGCAAAGCTTCAATGTATGCAGCCAGCTGCCCCAATTCTCCTTGAAAAACAGTCTTAAGTTTTTGCTCGAAGTCTCCCTCGGTCAGTGCTCGCGTCACCTCGACGAGTTCTTGCACTTCACGAGTAACGCCGTTCGTCTGCATTACCATGCTCGACATCCTCCATACTTGGATTCGTGCTACCTACTAACGAGGTAGGCTCCTGCGACAAACCTCCCCGTTCGTCGAAGACATCGGAAAACGAGAGAGTTTCTTAAGTTCGGGTAGTGGTTCAGCAATAGATTGGAGGGGCGACCACAGGACGTCGCCCGAGAGTGGGCGGGCGCGAGGGCCTACCCTTACTGAACAGACAGGCTGGAATCAAATTGAGCGCTATCTAAGTTGGGGAAGGGACAATCAAGGCAAGCTATCGCTTCAGATTCACGACATCATCATACATCTGATCGGCAACGGTGATGACGCGGGAATTCGCCTGGAATCCCCGTTGGGCGCCAATCATAGACACAAATTCTTGCGCTACGTCTACAGTCGACTGCTCAAGTCCGCCCGACAGGGTCGAGCCAAACCCGCCGCTCCCAGGCGTGCCGATGATGGCGTCGCCCGATTGCGGCGACTGCGCCCAGAGCGTGCCGCCTGCGGCAGTTAAACGTTCAACCCCAGGAAAATCAGCAAGTGCGACTTGATAGAGAGGCATAGTGCCGCCATTCGAGTATTGCCCGGTGATGACCCCTTGGTTGTCAATGACAAATCCAGTGAGGGTGCCTGGAGCCGAACCGTCGACCTGGGAGGAAGAGAGGCCTGAAGGAGAAGCAACCGATGTCGACCCGGCGAAACTCAAATCTTTCGCAAGAATTTGCAGATTTGCAGCTCCGTTGACTAAGCCGTTCATATTAATATCCGCGATCGTGCTGCCCGCCGTAACTAATGTCCCGTCAGTCTTAAACTTCAAGGTGCCCGAACTCAGCAGGGTTAAGTTATTCGCGGCTGCATTCTTGTTTGTGTCCGTAGCTGGGGCAACTACTTTGTAATCCCATGAAGGCGGTTGCGTCGCCTTCGTCCGCAGGAGAAAGGTTAATTGATGCTCCTGACCAAGGGAATCGAACACACGGATCGTGGTGGAAAAATTTTTCGCCGCATACCAATTGTCCACCGTATCCGTGGCATTCGCTGGCCAAGCAGCTGATGGTGTGCTCTCCCCAGTATTGAAGTTTGCCGCCAGTGTAATTTTTGTTGTCGCTTTTGGCAACAGATTCGCCCCAACGCCAAGATCGATATTCTGGAGCCCGCCGATGGCCTGTCCAGTTCCGTTCACAGGAAATCCCTGGACGGTATCCCCTTCAGGCGAGGTAAGCACTTTATTCTTATCCAATAAGAATTGCCCCGCTCTGGTAAAGAACGACTGTCCGTCTGCATTTTTTACAATAAAAAGTCCTTTCCCTTGTATGGCGAGATCAGACACGCTGCCGGTTGCTTGGAACACGCCTTGGGCAAAAGACGGTTGCGCTGCAGCCATGCGCACGCCGCGGCCAATCAAGATGCCACCCTCTTGCGCACTCAATAAATCGGCAAATTGTGAACGAGAATTCTTGAATCCAACCGTGTTCACATTCGCCAGGTTATTACTCACCACCGACATCTGAGCACTGTAGGTCACCAAGCCGGTGACCCCAGTGTACATTGAACTGGTGATAGACATAAGAAACTTATACCTCCATCAGAAAATTCGTTTCCTGCAACACGCCGCGCCGCAGAGGGCGACAATGCTTCGTTTCCCAGGCTCTTCGCTAGGCGCCTGGGTGCACAGATAAAAGTGAACTGAGTGGAATTTGCACGCTGTTCACCGTTACGGACACGGTGTCTCCAGAAAGATCAACGCCGCTCACAATTCCTCGAATCACGGGTTGTGCGTCTACTTTGGCGCCTTGTTGATTGAAAGCGTCGACCTCGAACGTGTACGCTCCCTGAGGCGCTGGGTTGCCCTTGTCGTCTTTCCCGTCCCACGCAACTTTCTGCTCCCCGGCTTTGAGTGCTCCGGCTTCGATTGTCCGCACAGTGTGGCCGGACGAGTCAACGATACGAACCGAGACGCGCCCCGCGTCCCCCGCAAGTTGTACAGTCGCGTTCGCTTTTCCATCCGCACCAAGCTGAAGCTGGTTCCCAGCCATGCTCACTTCCTTCCCAACCAAAGAGGTCGATTGGAGCTGACTTAATGTCCACTGCTGTGCTTGCACCGCATCCAATTTTTGACCGATGGAGATCAACTGGTTGAGACTGCTAAAACTCGTCATCTGCGCGGTGAGCTCCTGATTGTCCATCGGCTTCAGTGGATCCTGATATTGCATCTGGGTTGTTAACAGATTTAAAAAGTCAGCTTGATCCAACTCCTTTTTTGGCGCCTGAACTTGGGGCGTCGAAGCCGCAGCGGTTGTTTGCGTTTGCAATGATGAATTTATTGCTGATGTCGCCATATGGTGCTCCTGATCGTGTGTCGGTGAACAATGTAGTTCAGAACCTGCTTACGCCCAGACGCTGACCCTGCCACGCGCCTGCACTGGAGAGAGAACCGGAAGGCTTTCCTTCTCTTCCACCGCCGTCGCCGAGGAGCCGAGGTTGCTCCCCCGTCCGCCCGCGCGTCTGTCCTGTTGAAAATTTCGTGAAGAGGCGTCGCGTCCCCCGCTATCGCTTTGGACATCAACTCGCACCGTATCAAGGTCAAGGCGATGCTCCTGGAGAGCGTGTTTCAGTTCAGGGAGATGTGTCTGAATCAACGCCCCCACGTCAGCCGATCCCGCCACAATATGCGCGCGGATATGCGAACCCTCTACGACCAATTGAATGTCAACTTTGCCCAATTCCGGCGGAGCAAGCTGTAAACGCGCCCCACGGCTCTCTTCCCGCACGTTGGCCACAATCCGTTCGGCAACCTGGCTCACTACGGGTTGCCAGGCCTCCAGATTGTTTCTCGGTCCCAGGGGTCTCTCCGGCTGCAGTTGTGAAACAGATAGTGAGGGAATTCCTGTACTCTTCGGCGTCAACGAATCAGCTTCGACTACGGACTTCTGGATGTTTGGAAAACTTGAAGATCCTTTACCTCTCACTAGTCCTTCAACAAGAAACCGTTCCGCCGCCGGTGAAGCTGTTGAATTTGACTCACTAGGGACAAGTTCAGCTGCAGTCCCCGCCGGTTTCGCGCTGACCGGTGCAGTTTCCTGTGACGTCACCGGGACATCTTGGCTCTTTTGAGTCGGGAAAAGGGCGAGCCGAGGCGCCATAAGGGGTTTTCCTGCTTCGCCTGACGGGTTCGCACGCTCTGTCGGAGCAGTCACTGTCAGTGATTCTACGCTAGCAGCGGAGCTATCCCCTTGACGCGGGGTTGGTGATGTTAGCGGTTCCGAGGTGAGAAAGCGCGCCGACCGCGGTACAGTTTCTGGTTTTTCCTTCCCTTTTGTTTGACCGTTGCTTGCCGCTGGGGCAATTGTCCCCATTGTCCTAACTTCAACATGAACCGGCTCTTTGAGCGCAGCCGAGAAAGTCTGCGGCTCCTGCTCGGGGAAGGGCAATGGAGGTAAGGTTGTTCTCCGTATGTCTGTCTCAGTTACTTGGTTTCTTTCCCCGGCCGGTACTTCACTAATTTGTCCTTGTCGGAAAAGTCGAGCTTGTGGCGTTCTCCCGAGGCTCGCTCCCAATTCCAATCCTGGAGTCGGAATCTGAGCGGAATAGTCCAACATCTCAGTTCGAGGCTCCTGGAGACCTACCGGAGTTTGCCCTGAGTATGTTATGCTCTCTTTGCGTTCCTCAGAATCGTACGGATTCAAAACTCCCTTAGATAAAGTAGTTGCCTTTGTCTCATCGGAGGTGCTCGCTCCGGTAGGCGGTGTCGGAAAAATTGGTCGCATTGCCGCCCGCGGCGGAGTGGGTTGGCCTAGCGTGTCTCCCTCCTTTATCTCGACCTTTGTCTCATCGGGGGTGCTCGCTCCGGTAGGCGGTGTCGGAAAAATTGGTCGCATTGCCGCCCGCGGCGGAGTGGGTTGGCCTAGCGTGTCTCCCTCCTTTATCCCGACCTTTGTCTCATCGGGGGTGCTCGCTCCGGTAGGTGCTGCCGGAAAAATTGGTCGCATTGCCGTCCGCGGCGGAGTGGGCTGGCCTAGCGTGTCTCCTCCCTTTATCTCGACCGCCTGTGCTCCCCCCTTTTCCAGCGCCCCCAAAGGCTGACTTTCAGAACGCTCTCCAGCTTGATCTCCGTTTTTCGGAGCTGCAGGAATGAAGCTTGTTTGTCCTGCCAATTTCGCCGAACGTGTAGAGTTTTGTTCGTCAACGCCGCGCTCAACCGGTCTGTCCTTGAGCGTTGTATCAACGGCAGGTTGAGAGAAGATCGCTCTCGGTTTGGCGTCAGGCATACTCACCTTCGTTGGTTCGGCATTCCTGGTAATGACGCTTGTCGATTCGGCATTAGCCGTGCTCACACTTTGTGCAGCAAAAACAGGCGACCTTTGCTCGTCAGACAAAGAAATAAAGGAAGCCCTAACAGCTTGACCCTGTCCCTCTCGCCCCAGAGAAGGCGGCGCGCCATTGACAGCAGTTTGCCCTCTTCCGAGATCAGCACCCACTGCCTCAGTCATCGCCCCTTGTGTCGATCTTGACCGCGTCAATACACTTGGCGAGACAATATCTTGTAGGCTTTGACTAGAAGCCTGCCCTTCTTGGGCGGTAGTCTGCGCAATCTGCACGGGATTTGTGGGCGGCTGCATTTGTCCGCTTACAAAGGGTAAGAGAAGAGAAAGCAGCAGGTTTGGATTTGACGACGTATTATCTGTCGTTCCATCTCCCTTTCCCGCAGTAGCCCCCATCACCTCTCGAGCGATTTTTTCCTCACCCGAGTCTACGAAGGAAGCACTCTGTGTCATCGCTTGCGACTGAGAGAGTCTTGTCGAAGGTAACGACTCCGAAACTGAGGGTGATTGCGAAAGTTGAGAGTGCGTCATCGCGGCCGGAAACAGTGCGAGCAACAACGGAAAGAAGTTCTTGGCGGGGTCCGTCGTCTGGTCGGCCCCAGGAACGGTATTGTCATTCGGCGGGAGAGAAAAAAGAGTAGGAACAATAGTAATCACAGCAGACAGAGTAGAGCAAAGCGGGCGCCGGAGCTGGCGGGAAGAAAAGGCTTGTTTTACAAGAGTCTGCTGTTCGTGAGGGCGCTCCTGGTAGGAAATTCCTGCCCGTCGAGGGCGTATTCTTCCTCCCTCAAGCGCGAGGTGGTTTTGTGTCGTTTTGTTCGCGCGTCTGTTGCTGCGCCAGGTATTTTTGCTGGCCAACTTCATCAGCCTGTTGTTGCGCCGCCGCCAACTCGACTTGATAATGACGCTCCTCCAAGCGCGCCTTGAATTGTTCAAGGCTTTTCACCCCGGTATCCGCTTCCAACAAAGCGAGGCGCTGTTCTTCGCGGCGCGCTTCCACAGCGACGAGCTGCGCCCGTTTCCGCTGGATATTGAGGTCAAGTTGTTGAACGAAGGTTCTATACAGTTGGAAGTCCGACGCCGTCAGCGCTCGTCCCCCTGTTGGGAATTCCTTTTGAACGCATGCCGTCAGTCGA
>CAZUFQ010000253.1:0-8582 GCA_964618735.1 uncultured Enterobacteriaceae bacterium | reverse complement strand
GTAATATCGGGCTCCCCCTCGGATGAGCAACCGTCCATCCGGGGTGAGCCGCACCGTGTGGCTGCGGTCAAGCTCGAAGCGACCAGGAACTGCACTCCACCCTCCTTGTTCTATCTCTACCGTTTCTAGCGGTTGAGTGACGACGACGAAGAGATGCAGAGGCATAAGTGTATTTTGTAGAAAACCTAATTTGGGAGTGTACGCATTGGTGGCGAGGATCATTGTCGCTGCTCTCACCTGACTGGACCCACAATCCAGCTCTAGCGGTTGCCGTTGGCGGATTCGTTGGACAGGGGTCCGTTCATACACCACGACCCCAAGGCGCTCCACAACTGCCTTGAGTCCCCGCATCAACCGACCTGGATGAAGAAGAGACCAGTGCGGTAAGAAAAGCCCAGACGGGTAGAAGTCGGTCTTAATCTTGGCTGTAAGCTCTGCGCCCTCCCACAACTGGACGGGTCTACCAATCTGGCTATACGCTCGCGCGTGTTCTTCAAGAGAGTGCGCTTCAGCCGCATTCTTTCCCAGCAGTAGGGCCCCGCTGTTTTGTAGATCGCAGGCAATGGCCTGTTCCCTGATCGTTTGCACAAGGAGCTGGTAGGCTCTCTCCGCGTACCGAGTGTAAGGTTCAACCGCTGCGGTTCCTTTGCGTTCGAAGCGTTCGTACCAACCGTGATACTCTTGCGAGATAAAGCCGCTATTGCGGCCGCTGGCGCCAAATCCCACTGCCTGCCCTTCGATGAGAACGATATGTTTTTCCGGATGGCGTCGTTTGAGGTGATAGGCGCTACTGAGTCCGGTAATTCCTCCGCCGATGATAGCGACATCAGCTTGTACCTGGCCAGTGACAGACGGATTAGGAATGTACTCTTCTGCTAACCAAAAACTGTCCGAGTTGTCCCAACGTGCGTAGTTCATTCTTTTTCTATGAGCAAGAAAGATCGGCTTTCGATTCCCTCGCCCCTTGGGGAAGAGGGTCAGGGAGAGGGGAAACCCTGCCTTAGGCGCCCTCTCCTATAGCCTCTTCCCTCAAAGGAGAGGAGAAAATGTAAACATTATACACCCACATCCTGGTGTGTTGTTCCTATAGCACACCAGGTCGAGAGGAGCCACTACTCGGAGTCGACCACGTAGCCCCTAAAGCAGGGAAACTCCATCCTGGAAATAACTGATCCGGAAGTTACTTAGCGCCTTATCGCTCCGTAACCTCTTGGACGGAAGGAAGCTCCATCGCATTCCAGCCGCCGCCAAGAGCCTCGACTAGCAGCACGGCGGCGGTCATGCGGCGCCCAAGAATTTGTACCGCGGTGATATCATTGGTCAGTGCGATCGTTTGCGTAGTGATCACATTGAGATAAGTGACAATGCCAGCTTTATACTGATTGGTGGTCAACGCCACCGAGCGCTGCGCCGCCGTTACCGCCTCTGCCTGCACTTGCGCTTCCTGCTCAAGGATATGGAGCGCCGCCAGATTATCCTCCACGGTCTGGAACGCGGTGAGTACGGTCTGTCGATAAGCGGCAATCGTCGCCTCATAGGCCGCGCGCGCAAAGTCGGTTTGGGCGCGGCGCAGTCCCCCATCGTACACAGTTTCTGAGACGCCAGCTCCCACTGACCAGAAGCGCATCGGCCAGATCAGCCACTTGCTCACGTCCGCGCCCTCAAAGCCGCCAGACGCGCTGAGTGTGAGCGTGGGAAAGAACGCCGCTTCAGCGACCCCAATTTGCGCATTGGCCGCCGCCATGCTCCGTTCGGCAGCCGCGACGTCCGGCCTTCGTTCCAAGAGTTCTGACGGGGCCCCGACGGGAATGGCCGGCGGCGACATAGCGAGCGGCGCCGGTGGAAGTGAAAACGAGGACGCAATCTCTCCCAAGAGCAACGCAATAGCGTGCTCGGTCTGCGCACGTTGCACCCCGATATCGATGGCTAGCGCTTGTGTGGTTTTTAACTGGGTCTCAGCTTGCACTACCTCGGCTTGTGACGCTACTCCAGCAGCGTAGCGATTCTTCGTCAGTTCGAGCGATTTCTGGTAGGCGTCAACTGTTCTTTCTAACAATTCTCTCTGGGCGTCGTCGGTGCGAAGTTGAAAATAGGCTTGCGCTAACGCAGCCTGAAGACTCAGGCGCACCACCTCAAGATCGGCTGCGCTTGCTTGGGCGTTCGCTTGGTTGGACTCGACGGTGCGACGAATTCGGCCCCACACGTCCAACTCCCACGATGCGTCAATAGGTAACGAGTAGTTTGTCACTGTTCTCGCCGACGTTCCAGTGACTAGCCCTGGGGTGCGCGCGTGCGTGACGCCGAGCCCCAGGGTTACGGTTGGAAAGAGGCCAGCGCGCGCCTCCCGCACTAATGCGCGCGCTTGCTGAAACTGCGCTTCAGCAGTAGCGACATTTTGGTTGGAAATATCAATCCGTGCTTCGAGCGCATTCAACTGGGGATCGTTGAACATCTCCCACCATGTCCCCCGGATGACGGCGTCCTGCGGTTGGGCCACTTTCCAGCCGTCAATCTCTTTGTATGCGACCGGGGCTTCCACTACGGGCTGCACGTAATTCGGGCCAACCATACAGCTGGGGAAGAGCGTACTTATCCCGAAGACAATCGTCAGCAGAAGACCGCTACGCCTCTTCTTTCGTCGCATCACGTTTCTGTTCATAGGGATAGATTGTTTACGGAACATCTCGACCTCGAAGCGCTACCGAGCGGTTGCACCTGTAGGGAAAACACACCAAGGGGTGTGGAGAGTGGTCTTTTTCTCCTCTCCCTTGAGGGGAGAGGACACAGGAGAGGGTGATCGCTGCAGACATCCCCTCACCCTAGCCCTCTCCCCCAAGGGGCGAGGGAACCGGAAGACGAGAAGACTCACTATATGTTGCTCCACCTCTTTGTAGCATTTTTATAAGGACGCCTCAGATACTGCGCGCTGCTGTCCTCCCGCCCGGAGGCGTAGCACCCACAGGCGCAGACGGTCAAGATAGAGATACACCACCGGGGTCGTGTACAGGGTAAGCGCCTGGCTTACGATCAGCCCGCCAACGATGGCGATGCCGAGCGGCTGGCGCAACTCTGACCCCGTACCGGTCCCTAGCGCTAACGGCAGACCGCCGAAGAGCGCCGCCAGGGTCGTCATCATGATGGGACGAAACCGGAGCAGGCAGGCTTGATAGATCGCCTCTTGGCTGGACTTCCCCTGGGTGCGCTCGGTCTCAAGTGCGAAGTCAATCATCATGATGGCGTTCTTCTTCACAATACCTATCAATAAAATAACGCCGATCAATGCGATCAAGCTTAAATCGGTGCGGCACAGCATTAGGGCAAGCATTGCGCCAACGCCAGCCGAAGGCAGCGTGGAAAGAATCGTTAGAGGATGAATATAACTTTCGTACAAAATGCCCAGCACGATATAGACGCTGACCAAGGCGGCGGCGATCAACACCGGCTCATTCTTCAGCGAATCTTGAAACGCTTGCGCCGTGCCGGCGAATTTTGCATGAATGGAAGCAGGCAGTCCAAGTTGTTGCGTCACCTCGTCGATCGCTGCGACGGCGTCGCTCAGTGCTACGCCCGGAGCTAAATTGAAGGAGATGGTCACGGCGGGGAACTGGCTTTGGTGCGTCACCGCCAGTGGGGATGTTGTACTCTCATAGTGCGTAAAGGCGCTGAGCGGGACCTGAGAGCCGTTGGACGTCACCACATAGATATCCTGTAACGATTGTGGATCTTGCCAAAACCGCGGCTCTGCTTCCATTACCACGTGATACTGGTTCAACGGGGTGTACATAGTAGAAACCTGGCGTTGACCAAAGGCGTCATAGAGCGTGTTATCGATCAGTTGGGTGGAGATGCCGAGCCGCTCCGCGGTGCGGCGATCATACTGCAGCGTGGCGGAGAGACCTTTATCTTGTTGGTCGCTGCTGACATCAGTGAGCTGCCACAGCCCGCGCAGGCGCTCCAACATGCGTGGACCCCAGGTGTTGAGTTCGGCCAGGTTCTCGCTCTGGAGGGTGTACTGATACAGGGCGTTGCCTTGTCGTGCGCCGATTTGCAACTCCTGCGCGGCCTGCAGATAGAGAGTGGCTCCAGGCACCTTGGCAAGTTGTGGGCGCAGGCGCGCAATCACTTGAGGCGCTGATACGCCACGCTCGGCGGGGGGTTTTAACGCCGCAAAAAGGCGACCGGTGTTGGTTGCGCTACTGCCGCCGGTGAAGGCGACGACTGAAGCCACCGCGGGATCGGACCGGACAATGTTGACGATCTCTCCCAGGCGTGTGCGCATGGCTTGAAAGGATATGCTTTGATCAGCTTGGATGCCTCCTGCGATGCGACCCGTGTCCTGCTGTGGGAAGAATCCTTTGGGGATAATCGTGATGAGGTAGACATTGAGGCCAACAGTAAGCAACGCTAACACCAGGGTAAAGAACGAGTGGCGCAACATAAATGTGAGGCTGATGTCGTAGAGATGGAGCGCCCCCGCAAACACGCGTTCACTCGCGCGATACAATCGTCCGTGTTTCTCCGCTGGCTTAAGTAGTTTCGCACACATCATTGGCGTGGTTGTTAACGAAACAACGAGTGACACCAGGATGGCGACCGAGAGCGTCACTGCAAACTCGCGAAACAACCTGCCAACGATTCCGGCCATCAGCAGAATCGGAATGAACACTGCCACCAGCGACATGCTCATTGATACAACCGTGAAGCCAATTTCTCGTGCGCCGCGTCGAGCAGCCTCGAGAGGAGGAAGTCCGTGTTCGAGATACCGAGTAACGTTTTCAACGACCACAATGGCGTCATCCACCACAAAACCGGTGGCAATCGTGAGCGCCATAAGGGAGAGGTTATCGATACTGTAGCCTAACAAATACATCACCCCGAAGGAGCCGATCAGGGACAGCGGCACGGCGACGCCGGGGATCAAGGTTATGCGAAGATTGCGTAAAAACAGAAACACGACGACAATCACCAAAAAGATCGAGAGGATCAGTGTCCGCCCAACGTCACGCACCGAGGCGCGAATCGTCACCGTGCGATCTAAGACGACGCTGAGCGTCATCGCTTGGGGAATCGCGGCTTGGAGCTGGGGAAAGGCGGCGCGAATACTATCGACAGTCTCGATAATGTTAGCCCCGGGCTGACGAAAAATCACGAGTACGACAGAAGGTTTGCCGTTCGCCATGCCAAAGGCGCGGAGGTTTTCGATGGAGTCCTGCACGCTAGCGACATCGGCCAAGCGCACCGGAGCCCCGTTCCGGTACGTCACAATCAGCGGCTTATAAAACTCGGCTTTGAGTAACTGGTCGTTCGTGCTGATGTCCCAGGTGCGTGAGTCGTCTGACAGTTGGCCCTTGGGTATGTTCACGTTAGCGCTGGCGAGAAAGGCGCGCACCTCTTCCAGACTGATTCCGTAACGATACAGAGCAGAAAGGTTCAATTCGACGCGAACTGCGGGCAGTGAGCTGCCGCCGACGCTGACGAGCCCGACTCCGCTCAACTGGGACACTTTCTGTTGAAGAATAGTCGAAGCAGCATCGTACATACGTCCCGTGTCAAGCGTGTCCGAAGTCAACGCCAGAATCATAATTGGAGAGTCGCTGGGATTGGACTTATGCCAGGTCGGATTGTTTGGCAGATTCGCGGGCAAGTAGCTCCGGGCGGCGTTGATGGCGGCCTGGACATCGCGGGCCGCTGCGTCGATATCTCGACTCAAATCGAACTGCAGCGCAATCGAAGTTGAGCCCAGGGAGCTCGACGAAGTCATTTCATTAAGACCGGCGATGTGACCAAGCTGACGTTCGAGCGGAGTCGCTACCGATGACGCCATGGTTTCGGGGCTCGCTCCCGGCAGACCAGCGCTGACCTGAATGGCAGGGAAGTCAGTTTGTGGTAGCGGCGACACGGGCAGCAGGCGGTAAGCTGCAAGGCCGGAGAGAGCTAACGCCAGCGTCAGTAACGTGGTGGCCACAGGCCTACGAATGAACAGCTCGGAAAAATTCATGATTCACTTAACAGGCATCGGCAGAGATGGGTCGTTCGTGCTTTGGGCGCGCCACGTAGAGAATCGCTGGGCCAACCGATCAAACGCTAGATAAATAACCGGCGTTGTATAGAGTGTGAGAAGCTGGCTAAAGAGTAGACCGCCGACGATAGCTATGCCTAAGGGCCGACGCAGCTCAGAACCCGTCCCTCCGCTGAGCGCCAAAGGCAAACCACCTAGCAGCGCCGCCATGGTGGTCATCATGATCGGCCGGAAGCGTAGCAGACACGCCTGATAGATAGCGTCTAACGGCGCGCGTCCCTCACTTCGTTGAGCATCGAGCGCGAAATCAATCATCATAATGGCGTTCTTCTTCACAATACCAATCAGCAGGATAATGCCGATCAGCGCCACGACGCCAAACTCGGTGTGACACAGTAAAAGGGCAAGAAAGGCTCCAACGCCGGCGGAAGGAAGTGTGGAAAGAATCGTCACCGGGTGAATAAAACTTTCGTACAAAACGCCAAGAACGATGTACACAGTAATTAACGCAGCCAAGATCAGCATAGGCTCATTGGCGAGCGAGGTCTGGAACGCCTGCGCCGCGCCTTGAAACGCCCCTTGGATGCTGGCGGGGAGCCCGAGTTCCTGCTCGGCCGTGTTAATCGCCTTGACTGCATCGCCGAGTGCAACGCCCGGAGCGACGTTGAATGAGATGGTGACCACCGGGAATTGTCCCTGATGGTTGACGGCGAGCGCTGTGGTTCCCAGTTTTACATGCGTGAAAGCGGCGAGCGGAACTTGGTCTCCTCCCACCGTTGGAACATAGAGGTCTTGAAGTTGTTCCGGTGTTTTCTGAAACTCCGGCATCACTTCCAGGATCACGTGGTATTGGCTCAATTGCGTAAACATTGTCGACACTTGGCGTTGGCCAAAAGCATCGTAGAGGGTTTGGTCGATCGCCGCGGGCGTGACGCCCAGACGCGACGCGGTGGCGCGATCAACAACGAGGGACGCGAGCAGGCCGAGATTTTGCTGATCACTCGCCACGTCGCGCAATTCCGGCAATGCTCGCAGTTTAGCCACCACCTTTGGAGCCCAGGTGTTCAGCTCATCGCCATCCGCGTCCTCTAAGGTGTATTGGTACTGAGTGCGACTAACGCGGTCTTCGACTGTGAGATCTTGGACCGGCTGCATATACAGAGTGATGCCTGCGACCTTGGCAAGTTGGGGTTGCAGGCGACGAATGACCGCACTCGCGTCGATCTTTCTTTGGTCAAGCGGTTTAAGATTGATCTGGATACGACCACTGTTGAGTGTAGTATTCGTGCCGTCAACTCCGATAAACGATGACAAACTCTCAACCGCGGGGTCTCGGAGAATGACTGTGGCCAGGGCCTGTTGTCGCTGGGCCATTGCCGGAAACGAAACGGCTTGTTCGGCCTCAGACACGCCAAGAATGACGCCGGTATCTTGGACGGGAAAGAACCCTTTCGGAATAATCATAAACAGGAGCACCGTCGCCGCTAGCGTTGCGCCCGCTACCAGCAGCGTCAGAGTTTGATGATCGAGCACCCAGCGTAATGTTCTGCTGTACGCCTCGATGACCGTCTCGAACGCCCGTTCGGAGACGCGGTAGAGCTTTCCTTGTTTTGCTTTTGGCTTGTGCACGAGCAATCGTGCACACATCATGGGCGTCAATGTCAACGAGACCACAGCCGAAACCAGGATTGTTGTGCTAAGCGTCACTGCAAACTCGCGAAAAAGGCGGCCCACAATATCACCCATGAACAGCAGCGGAATCAGTACGGCAATAAGCGAGATGGTCAGCGAGAGAATGGTGAAGCCGATTTCCGCGGACCCTTTCAGTGCGGCGTTGAGCGGCGATTGCCCTTCTTCGATGTAACGCGTGATGTTCTCAATCATGACAATTGCGTCATCCACGACAAAACCTGTTGAAATGGTTAACGCCATGAGCGACAAGTTGTTGAGACTATAGCCGAGCAGATACATCACGGCGAACGTACCGACGATCGACAGCGGGACGGCGACACTGGGGATAATGGTGGCGGCAAGGCTGCGCAGAAACAAAAAAATCACCATAACGACCAGAGCTATGGTGAGCATCAACTCGAACTGCACGTCCTTTACAGAGGCGCGGATAGTGGTGGTGCGGTCCGTCACTATCTCGACGTGCACCGCTGAGGGAAGCGTAGTCCTGAGCTGGGGCAAGAGGGTCTTGATACGGTCAACAACGTGAATAATGTTGGCTCCAGGCTGCCGCCGGATGTTGACAATCACCGCCGGTGTTTCGTTTATCCAGGCCGCTTGCTTCAGGTTCTCTGCATCGTCCACTATCCTTGCGACGTCTGAGAGCACGACCGGCGCTTCGTTGCGATACGCCACGATCAAAGGCCGGTAGTCTTTAGCTGCAAGAATCTGATCATTGGCTTCGATCGTATGGGTTTGTTGCGGACCATCAAAATTGCCTTTGGCCAAATTGACATTCGCCGTCGTGATCGCGGTGCGTAGAGCCTCAAGACTAAGACCATAGGAAGAGACGGCTGTGGGGTTGGCTTGAATGCGGACTCCCGGCTTTTGTCCC
>CAZUFQ010000252.1:0-8597 GCA_964618735.1 uncultured Enterobacteriaceae bacterium | reverse complement strand
CAGGGCTCTCGGCTCTGCACACGCTTGATGTCTCACACACGCCGGTCAGCGACCTTTCCGCATTGGGCCCTATGATCAGTCGGGGTTGCTCAGCTCACTGGGGTTCAAAGACAGGGGAAGATCATGGCATTTATGTTGAAGATTGCCCGTTGACCAATCCACCCCCTGAGATCGTGCAGCAGAGCAATGAGGCCATCCTCAACTACTTCCGCGAACGGGCGCTAGGTGAGGTTGATCACTTATATGAAGCCAAAATGCTAATCCTCGGAGAAGGGGGGGCCGGCAAGACCAGCTTGCTCAGGCGATTGTACCAGCCCGACCTGCCGTTGCCTACGGAAAAAGAGACCACTAAGGGCATCGCAATCTACCGGCACGAATTTATGCCGAAGAACGGACCGCGCTTCCGCCTCAACGTCTGGGACTTCGGGGGGCAGGAGATTTACCATGCTACCCACCAGTTCTTTCTCACTCGTCGCTCACTCTATCTGCTCGTCGATGACACCCGCAAAGACCACAAGTCGGTCTCGGACGAGGGGTTTAAGTATTAGCTGGAGTTGATCGATGTCTTTGGCGGGCACAGCCCGGTGTTGATCTTTCAGAATGAAAAGGGAGGGCGCAGTAAAGCCATCGACCTTGGAGGCATCAAGGGCCGGTACGATAATGTGAAAGAACGCTATGCCGGCAATTTGGAGCACGACGATGCTGCCGACCAGTTGCGCGAGGACCTCGAGTTTTTCGCCGCAAATCTCAGCCATATTGGCGAGGAATTGCCCGCCCGCTGGCTCAAAGTGCGAGCCGACATTGAGGTCCGTGCTGGCGAGGCACCGTACATTTCGCAACAGGAATATTTTGACATCTACAGTCGCCACCTGAAGTTTGACCGCACCAAAGCGTTACACCTGAGTCGGTACTTGCACGACCTGGGCGTGTTCCTGCACTTTCAAGATGATCCGTTGCTGGCGCGCACGGTCATCTTGCAAAACCACTGGGCCACCGAAGCCGTGTTCCGCATCCTCAACGACGAACCAGTGAAGGCGCATCTCGGTCGTTTCAACCACGTCGATTGCGATCGCCTGTGGCACGATTCGGTGTACGTTGATATGCACCCTGAGTTGTTAGCGCTGATGCAGCGCTTCGAATTTTGCTACGAGCTGAAGGACAGCACGACACCTACCTGGCTCGCCCCGCAGTTGTTGCCGCCAGCCAAATCTCAAGGGCTTGTGGGCTGGGGTAAGCCCGAAGATTTGGTGTTGCGTTATCAGTATGACTTTCTGCCCAAGGGGCTCATCAGTCGCTTGACAGTGCGGCTGCATCGCTTTGTCACCGATTCGGAGATGGCGTGGGTAACCGGCGTGCAGTTTGCGTACGACAGGACGATGGTGCTGGTGGAGCTCTTAGCCAATGGCAGCGAGATAGAACTGCGCGCCCGCGGGCGGGAAAAGAAAGCGCTGCTTAGCGTCGTTGCCGCGGATCTTGACGCCTTGAACAACTCATTCCAAGGTCTGCACGGAAAGGTCGACAAGCGTATCCCATGCAACTGTAAACTCTGCCGCACGGCGTCCGAGCCTGAGTTCTTCACGCAGAAAAGATTGCTTCAGCGCAAGGAGGATCACCGCTTGAAAGTGGAATGTCCACGCAGCTACGAAGACGTGGACGTGCTGGAGCTATTGGACGGCATCCCTGTGGGCACGCTGCCGGGCTGGGCAATCAAGCAACAACCTGTAATGTCTCTTCGCACGATTCAGATCTTTCTCGCTTCCTCCGCCGAGCTACGCGAAGACCGGGACGCATTCGATCTCTACTTTCGCCAGCAGAACGACCAACTCGGGAAAGACGGAATCTATCTCAAGATCGTTCGCTGGGAAAACTTCCTTGACGCCATGGCAGACACGCGCTCGCAGGAGGAGGACAACAAGGCTATCCGAAATTGCGATATCTTCGTTTGCCTGTTCTTCACCAAGACGGGCAAGTTCACCGAGGAAGAGTTTGACGTCGCGTTCGGCCAGTTTAAGGCTAGCCGCAAATCACGCATTTACACATTCTTTAAGGATGCTGGTATCAAAACCAGCAGCATACAGGAGGAAGACATCCTCTCATTGCTAGCATTTAAGAAAAAACTGGCCGCGCTGGGGCACTTCCACACCAACTACGAGAGTATCGCAGACTTGAAGCTCCAGTTCCGCGACCAGCTCGACAAGATGCTAGAGGAGAATGACTGACCGTTGAGGATGGCACCATAGCCTGGATGAAGTGAAACGAAATCCAGGAGCAGAAAACTAGATTCCCGCCTGCGGGGGAATGACGAAAAAACGAGCAGTTCGTCATTCCCCCGAAAAAGACCATGCACTGCTGGACAAGCCAGCAGTGGCACACTCTCGTTTTCGTCATCAAGTGTGCAACGCAGTGGCATGACCATTCCGGGCGGGCAACCTAAGGGCCCGGAATCCAGGAGATATAACCTCAGGTAAGCGCCATATTCCCCTGAATACCAACTCTCGTATCAAGTACGGGACAAGCTTCGCTGGCATGACGAAATTTCATCAGCGCGGGGTTACTGCAACACAAACCCTTCATAACCCTTGGCTGCTGCTTCCTGACACTCTTTTCGATACGTTGCCGCGTTGCCTGCGTAGAGGAGAATGGCGCGTTTCTTCCCGGGAATATTCGACCCCATAAACCAGGAGTTCGTATCGTACAAAATCGTGCGAGCAGCGATCCCATCCATGTACCGCACCCAATCCTCTTCCGCCTGCGGCGTGGGGGCAATGCGTGTGAAGCTCTTCTCGCGCATATAGCGGACACAATCGGTAATCCATTCCACAATCATCTCGGCGCAGACGGTGTAGTTGCAGAGCGCCGGGTTTGAGGCAATGAAGAGATTCGGGAACCCCGCGGTTTGCAAGCAAAGGTAAGTGCGCGGCCCATCCGCCCACTTGTCCTTGAACGACCGTCCGCCTTCGCCACGAATATCGATCCGGGTCAATGGCCCAGTCACGGCGTCAAATCCCGTGGCGTAGATGACCACATCGAATTCATATTCCTTGTCACTCGTCTTGATGCCTGTGGGCGTAATGCGCTCGATCGGCGTTTCGCGCACGTCAACCAAAAAGACATTGTCGCGATTGTACGCTTCGTAATATTCGGTCTCCAAGGGAATGCGTTTCGCACCAAACGGATGGTCCTTGGGCGCAAGCTTTTCCGCCACTACTGGATCCTTTACGCGGGCGCGAATCTTGTTGCGGACAAACTCAGCGAAGTCCTCGTTGGCTTCTCTGTTTGTCATGATGTCTTGGAAATTGGCCAACCATTTCGAGAATCCGGGTTGCGCCCACAATTCTTCATATCGCGCCAGCCGCTCTTCCTTTGGGACTTGCAGAGTTTTACGCGAGTCGAAGCTGTGTACAAAGCCAGTGGGGGTTTCACGAATGCGTTTGTGCATTACTGGGTAGTTCGCTTTGAACTGGCGTTGCTCCTCCGAAGTAACCAACGAATTGCGCAACGGCGCGCAGTAATTGGGCGTGCGCTGGAAGACCGTGAGATGTTTGGCTTCCTTAGCGACGATCGGAATAAGCTGCACGGCGGTGGCGCCGGTTCCGATGACCGCCACGCGCTTGCCGGCGAGGTTCACCTGTTCCTTGGGCCAGCGGGAGGTGTGATACGACTCACCTTTAAAGCTGTCTATTCCTTCAAATGGAGGGACATAGCGAGCGGACAAGACGCCGACCGCCGCGACCAAAAATTGCGCCCGTGCGCGTTGCCCATTCTCTAACTCGATCTCCCAGTGATTCGCCTTTTCATCGTAGACTGCTGATTTTACCCGCGAATTGAGCTGGATATCGCGGCGCAGATCAAATTTATCCGCTACATAATTGAGGTAGCGTTCGTTCTCCGGTTGGCCAGAAAAGTGCTCTTTCCAATCCCATTCCTGCAGCAGCTCCTCCGACCAGGAATAGCCGTAGGTTTCACTCTCGGAATCAAAGCGACAGCCAGGGTAACGGTTCCAATACCAGGTGCCCCCTATGCCATCCCCATCTTCGAACACCCGCACCGACAGCCCGAGCTGCCGGAGGCGATACAGTTGATACAAGCCACACACCCCGGCGCCAATGATAATCGCGTCAAAGGCATCAACTGATCCTGTACTGGTTGCGGATGTCTGCGGTAAAGAATTCGCCATAGCTTCCTATCTCCTTTTTTTATCGATGCGTTTTTAAAATCTGCGCTTTGCGTGTGGGCAGTGCTCTACTGTGTCTCAATCGTCCCTAGTGCATCTGCAGGAAACCTGTTGGGGAATATCGTACTCCTCAATGCGGTCAACGCAGAGGTAGGGGCTTGATTAATCAAGCCCTTGCGTGGGTCCGATGAATCGGACCCCTACAGTGGTCTTCCCCAAGAGGTATACTGAAACTGCACTAGGAAACCATCCGGCAGTTCCCGCTGACCGACTCAGTATTTCTTCACTATCGGTTATGAAACCTTCCTTGTCGTTTCTCCCGGAAGGCGGTCACGGCCTCCTGCATGTCTTCGCTGGCGAACGTGGCCATCCCCAAGTACGCATCAGCGTAAGTGATGTCTCCTGCGCGGTTCGTGCTCAAGGCGGCGAAAAACTCCTTCGTGCGCCGTAACGCCATAGGCGGCTTGCTGAGAAGCTTGTCCGCGAAGGCCAGGGTCGCTTCTTGTAACTGGTTGTGTGGAACGACCTGATTGACCAACCCGATGGCGAGCGCCTCCTCTACTGTTATCACGTCGCCGGTCATAACAATTTCCTTAGCTTTCTCCATGCCGATCAGGTTAATGAGTCGCGTGTTCGCCCCCCACATATACGGCATCCCAAGCGTCACCTCTGACAACCACATCCGCGTACCGGCTGCAGCGATACGAAAGTCACAAGCCGTGGCCAGCGCAAACCCGCCGCCGACGGCAAACCCATGGATGGACGCTATGGTCACCTGGTCTAGCCGCTCCCAGTCGTCCATCAACCGCCGGCCCATTTTTTCTAATCGCAGCCTGTCAGTATCGTTTTGTTGGTGTTGATACGCCGGGTCCACCATTTCCGCGAACATTTCTATGTCGCCCCCGGCGCAAAACGCACGGCCAGCGCCGGTCAGAATTACAACCCGCGTCTGTTCATCGTCTTGCAGCTCGTGCGCGATGGCGAGCAGTTCGCCTGTCACTTGTTCATTGATGGGATTGAGCTTCTCGGGGCGGTTGAAGGTCACAGTCGCGATTGGTCCTGAGCGTTCGATAAGAAAGGTCTCATACGGCATGATGGGCTCCGAAACTTTCTCAGCGCGCCCAGTACTGCAAATCTTTGGCGAAGTCGTGAATGGTGATCGCACGCTTGAGATTCAGGTTCGCATCGAGCAGATCATAGATGCGGTCTGAGGAGCCGCGCATGGAGAAGTAGACGATCACACCGTTCTCACCGCCGCCCTCAACATGCAAATCGTCTTCGACCCCGCTGGTGAAAGTCCCGGCTGGTTTGACCACTCTGAGTTTCTCTCCGGTGCTAGTCTGGTCGATAATGTGCAGTTCTCCTTCCAGCACGAGGCTGGTGCACGGCGCGACATGGCGATGATACATACACCGAGCGCCGGGATCGAATTTTACGATCATATCCGCCGTGCGCGCCCCTACGTTAACGTCGAGCAGTTTGTAGTAACAACCTGTGGTAATGAAATCTTTCCAATCCACGTCTTGGGTATCAAAGCGGAAGTTTTTTAGGAGAGTTTGATCATGCATCGTATTAGTCATCGTATCCTCCAATCTTGGGTAACAATCTTGTTGTGTCTCTAGTCTGGCTGCTGCCGATCACGGCGATACCATGTACCGCTGCAGCCCGCGCACCCAGAAGGACGGCAGCCATTTGATCGTTTGCAGACAAGGCGTCAGTTTTGGCATGCGTTCTAAGGCGGTCCGCACCGCCATCGTGCACATCGTCCGACCGAGCCCAGCGCCGATGCAGTAATGAGCGCCTTGCGCGAAGGACAGATGCCGACTCGCTGCTTTCCGGTCGATGTCGAAAGTATCCGGGTTATCGAAAGTGCGCTTGTCACGGTTCGCTGAACCGATGAAAGAGAACACCTGCGAGTTCCCAGGGATTGTAGTTCCAGCGACCTCCACGTCCCTCGTAGCGGTCTGGAAGATAAAGTGCACCGGCGACATATGCCGGAGGGTTTCATCCACGGCGTCAGCCGCCCGTGACGGATCAGCACGCACTACGGCAAGCGCAGCCGGGTTCTCGAACAGCTCATACAGCGTCGAGGTGATCAGGTGTGACGGGGTCTCAGACCCGCCGAACTGCAAGAGAACGATGAGGCTTAACACTTCGGCCTCAGTAAGCATCTGGTCGTCTTCTTCTGCCTGCACCAGCGCCGAGATCAAGTCGCGGCCCGGGTGTATTCGACGGTAGATGATCTGCTCGCGGAAATACTCACGCAGCTCCTGCACGCTCTTGCGGATGCTTGCCAGCTCCTCGTCTGAAAGCGCGCTACGACTCGGGGCCTTCAGCAGATCCATGGTCCACCGCTTGAAGTCTCCTCGCGCGAGGATGGGGTCCACGCCAAGGATTTCTGCGGTCACGCTGACTGGCGCGTACGCAGCGTACTCCGAGACGAAATCAAATGCGCCGCCCTTGGCCATCGCCTCATCCAAAAGCCTGTCGATAATCTTCTGAATGTTGGGTTCCATGGCGCGAATCACCGAGGGGAGGAACGCTTTGTTGGCCAGCTTGCGCAGGTGCGTGTGCTCAGGAGGATCAAGACTGATGATCGAAGGGACCTCCGGCACGGGATCGAACTCACCGAACGCGTTGTTGATAAAGTTCCGCGCCGAGAAGAGTTCGGGGTGCTTGAGCGTGTGCACGACATCGTCGTAACGGAATATGCCCCAGGCGTTGAGCGACTCGATATAGTAGATCGGCGATTCATCGCGCAGCCACGTATAGTACCGGTACGGGTCCTGCTGAACTTCAAAAAGCAGAGGATTGAATGCAAGAGTGTCTAGGGGCATTATTTACGCTTCCTGTAGGGAAAACACGCCAAGATGTAGATTTTAGACGCCACGAGTAGCTTTCCTCGCGTCCAGGCAGAGCCTGGACGCGAGATTATCGAAATCTACATCGTGGACCATGCGTATCACAGATTGTAAAAGCGCACGGCGTTCTCGCCTAAGACTTTCTGCTGGTCGGCGGGCGGCAACGACGCGACGCGTTCTTTCATCTCTTTAACGACGCCGAACGAAGCGTCAATGTGCGGATAGTCCGAAGCCCAAATAAAATAATCGGCGCCAAGGTGATTCACTACGGGTGCGATCATGGTCTCGTCTGGATCGGCAGACACCACGCACTGCCGGTAAAAATACTCACTGGGTTTCAATTTGATGGGACTGAAGGCTTCAGTCACTTCACTCTTGTAATCCAGTCGGTCGAGCCATGCGCCAATCCACGTCGCGCCCGCTTCGAGCACGGCGCATTTCATGCGGGGATATTTCTCGAACATGCCCAAGGCGACCATTGAGGTAAACGCCGTCATCACATCGATAGCGAGAAAGGCGTGACCAAAGAGACCGATAGGGCCGGGCCTCCCATCGAGACGGCGGGTCCAATCGTGAAGCGTTGGCAGCTCGCGGACGATGACATGAAAGGCGATGGGCATCTGAAGCTCTTGCACGGTTTCCCAAAAACGCACAAAGGCAGGGTCGTCAAAGCGTTTGCCATTACGCGCGGGAAGGTCAGGCGAGAGATAGACGCCAATGCACCCCTCTTTACGAGCGCGTAGGGTTTCTTCCACTGCTCCCTCAGGATCTAACAGTGAGATATGCGCCACCGGGTAGAGACGTTTGGGATTTTCGCGACAGAAGTCAACGATCCAACGGTTGTAGGCGCGGGTGTAAGCGGTGGCGAGTTTTGGGTCCTGCACCGCACCTTCCCAAAAGATGCCCAGCGTGGGATACAGAATGGCGATGTCGATCTCTTCATCATCCATGACAGCGAGGCGTGCTTTGGGGTCGTAGCCGCCAGCCGGAGACCCTTCGGCGTAGGTCACCATTCCACGGGAGAGCAGCTTCTTGCGATCCATGCCGATCCCGCCAATGGCGCCGAGATTGCCGCGCATACTCTCACTTTGGTACGGTTTGTTATCGATGATGAGATTTTCGTGGCCTCTGCCGTCTACCTCAATACGAATCGCACGATCGTGGTACTGTGGATCGATATAGTTCTGATACATATCACCTGGCTCAAGAACATGCCCATCGGCGTCGACGACTGGACTGGCTTTTTGGTTACTCATGTGCGTCCTCATTAGATTGTAGGTTATGTTTACGAGTTTATTGAAACGGAAATCCTTCGTAGCCGAATGGCGAGCAACATTGATCTCAAGCCTGCCCCATCTCGGCCTGGAGTTTACGCACCTGAGACTCTACAACCGTACCTTTGAAAAAGTCCGGATTGAGACTAGACCAGAGCTTGACGGCGTTGCCAAACGTAAAGGCGTGGAAATCCTCCTCTGACATGCCTTTCTCTTCCACCAGCTCCCACGCTTCCTCTAACACTTCCGTCATATCCGGCACGTCAAAGTGGCTGATGTCGGAACTCA
>CAZUFQ010000251.1:4298-8607 GCA_964618735.1 uncultured Enterobacteriaceae bacterium | reverse complement strand
GGGGGCGACAACCAGGCGAGCATTCCAACGCCCTCTACAACGCCATCGCATCAGTCGGCCAAACACCCGCCGCTGCTGGCTGGGACCTGGCGCGCTTAGGCGCCACGCTGGCCGGATACAATCCCTACAACAACAGCCAACGCAATCCGTACGACTCGCAAGCCATCGTGAGAGAAACAGCGCGCGCTCTGGTGGCGGACGCACGCGCCCACGGCGACGTCGACCGGCTGGAGCTAGCGGACTTCATGCTGCGAGCGTCACGGGTTCAAGGCAGCGACGACGGCACGCTCAGCCGCGCGCTGGTAACCGGTCTGCAGTCGCTGGCGGCGGCGCCGGCCGCCGATCGCGACCCGTTCCTTCAGACTGCCTGGCGCACTGTTTCACAGACAAGCAACGGCGCCCAACAGTTCGCCATGGCTCGCCACGCCCTGGCGGTGGCGCAGACCCGCTTCCGCCGCTTGCGGACTGCCCCTGCGGCGGCCCCGCCTCCTCAGCCAGCAGCCCCAGGTGCGGTAGCGGTTCCACCACCAAACCCGCTGGCCGCGGCCGCCGGCCTGGACTTTGCGGCGCGCCTCTGCAAAGCACCTTTCACGTCCGCAGCCAACCGCAGTCAAGCATTGGCGAAAGCGCTGGAGCAGATGGCGGGGGTTGCCTTGACCCAGCAGAATCCGCGCACGCCCGCCGAGCAGATGCTCAACACGGCGCTGATTCTGGCGCAGTCATGCAACCTGCCGCAGGACAGCGCGCTGGTACTGCACACCGCGCTGGCCGCCGCCGATCCACTGCTGACCGACGTCAACGCCAAGCGCTTCCTGCACGGACTGGGCAACGCCCTGGATGCTCTGCCCAATCAGTCTCAGACCAGCGATCCGGCACGGGCAGCGGTGACCGAGATGCTGCGCATTCTGCAGCGCAAGGACGCAGCTCCCACTTTCACCGATTACGCGTACGCCGCCGACCGAGTGGCCAATTCCGCCAGCTATTCCAACAGCCGTCTTCCCATGCAGCGCGCCCTGTGCGAAGCCGTGGTGGCCATCACCGATGCCAGCGGAGACGAGCCGGCCAAGCAGAAAGCGCGCCTGCTCAACAGCATAGCCGCCTTGGCTTTACCGGAAACGGATGCGCAGGCCGCCACCCTGTCCGGTTGCCTGCTTGGATTGCTCGGCCAAGCTCTTCACCTCTTGCGCCACCACGGCGAATCCTTTGCCCTGCTCACCCGCCTTGGCGGCTTCAATCGCCGCGTTTACCGCTAACAAATTCGATTGCTCAGCCAAATCATTGACGCTAGCGATGATCTCGCCGATAGCTTGGCTCTGCTCGCTGAGTGTGACCACGCTTTCGGCGATGGACTCCATTTGCGTCTGGATACGTTTCATGCCGTCGATGGAAGTCTCGACCGCTTTTCGGCCGGTCTGTGCGACTTGGGTGGCGGTCTGTGCGCTGTCAGAGACGTATTTAGCTTTCTGGCTGGTGACCAGAGCGGTTTGCTTGACTTCCTCAACGGTAGTCGTGGTTTGGGCGATGGCGGTGCTGGTCTCGGCAGCGCCGGAGGCGACTTGCGTGGTGGAAGCGAGGATTTCGCTGGCGGAGGAGGCCAACACATTGACGCCTTCGGACAGTTCAGCTGTCGTCCGCCGCAAATTGTCCACCATCGTATGGAATGTTTGCGACAAGGCGCCCACTTCATCCAAGCGCCCATTGGACGCCGTTTTAACGGTCAGGTCGCCTAGAGCGACCCGCTCGGCGACGGCCGAAATCTCTTTGAGCGGGTGGGCAATACTCGCGTTCAGAAACAACGCCATTGTCACACTGAGCAGAAGAGAAATCGCGCCGAGAAGGATGAAGACGTGCGTTGAGTTGCGGGTTCTTCGCTCGGATTCGGCCACCGCGGTTTGTGCTCGCGTCTCGGCTTCGTTCACCAGATTGGTAGCGAGGGAGTGAATCTTTTGAAAACGATCATTCTGGATACCGAGTTGCAGAGTTTTCACCTCTTCGATCTTTCCTTCGTAAATGAGGGGGATGATTTGGGTGTCGCGCGTCTGACGCCAGGCTTCTCGTATGGTTCGCAGCTCTTCGAGCCCCGTGAGCAACTTAGGATCATTCTCGACGCGCTCGCGAAGCCCCAACAAATTCTGATCGATTTCTTTTGCGCGCTCCTTGATGCTCCGTTCCAGCACTTCCTGGTCCGGCTTGTTCGTTATGCTCATCATCTCCAGCATGGAGGCCCGCTGTTGGCTCAGGTCCTCTTTGAGTTCCTGGAGCGCAGTGGCCAGCGCAGAGTCCCGCTCAAGAAGTGTCTTTTGTGAAGCCTGAATCGCGGAAATGTTTTGGTAAGCCGTCACCGTAATGGCGAGCAAAAGAGTAATGATCAGACCGAAACCGGCGAAAAGCTTCGAACGCGTTTGGAGGTTCAAGAACCAGTTCATACCTTGCTTCTTCCTGTTGGTTTCACACCTGATATTGCTCGACCATTCGTTTCAACTTTTGCCCTAATTCGTGCAGATTGTGCGCCGCCGTCTCAGCCTGCTTGGTTCCAGAGACGTTTTGGAGGCTGGCCTGCTTAATGCTCTCCATTGCCAACGCCACCTGATCTGTGCCCGCCAACTGCTGCTGGCTCGAGGCCGCAATCTGCGTCGCCGCTTGTGCCGATTCTGTGATGCTGTCTGCCAATGACTGAATGACTTCTCCTGCGTCGGTTGATTGCTGCACCCCCGCTTCTACCGCCTTGCTGCCTTGCTCGGTCGCCAGCACCGCCGCCGTCGTCGCTTTCTGGATGTCGTTGAGAATCGTCCGCACTTGCGCAGTCGCCTGCTTAGATTGCTCCGCCAAGCTCTTAACCTCTTGGGCCACCACGGCGAATCCTTTGCCTTGCTCACCCGCCTTGGCTGCTTCAATGGCCGCGTTCACCGCCAAGAGGTTCGATTGCTCGGCCAAGTCGTTGACGACAGCGATGATTTCGCCGATGGCTTGGCTCTGCTCGCTCAGTCTAACTACGCTTTCGGCAATGGACTCCATTTGCGTCTGGATGCGTTTCATGCCGTCGACGGCGGCGCCCACGGCTTTCCGGCCTGTCTGGGTGACTTGGCTGGTTTTTTGCGCGCTGTCAGAGACGGATTTGGCTTTTTGGCTGGAGATTAGAGCGGTTTGCTTGACTTCCTCAACAGTCGTTGTGGTTTGGGCGATGGCGGTGCTGGTCTCAGCCGCACTGGAGGCGACTTGCGTGGTGGAGGCGAGGATTTCACTAGCCGAGGAGGCTAGTATGTTTACCCCTTCAGCTAGTTCGGACATCGTCCGTCGCAAGTTGTCCACCATCGTAGCAAAGGCGTTGCCCAAGAGATCTTTTTCTGATTGCGGTTTCACCTGTGCCCGTAGGTCACTAGCGGCAATCTGTCCCGCCACGTTAGCCATTTCCTGGAGTTGTTGCGCTATGCCGGAAAAACTCTGGGCGAGTACCCCCACTTCGTCCCCACGACCATTGGCGGATACATGGACGTTCAGGTCCCCTGTAGTGATTTTTTTCGCAACATCCGAAATCTCGCCAAGCGGCTTGGCAATATTGCGCGTGAGCAAAAAGCCAGTCAAAAAGAGGAGGACAAAAGCGGAAAGAGTAACGCCAATAATAGTGAAATGCGTTTGTTTGACAGTGAGTGTAGCCTCCTCTATCCGCTGTTGCAGCAACTTGTTTTCTTCGTTCTCCATATCGAGAGCCGTCTGCCTGATCTTATCCATAAGCTCTCTTCCCTTATCCGTACTCACGACTTGCTTGGCGGCTTCAAACCCTTTTTGTGGATCCTTTCGTAAATCAATCGTTTCCTTGATTATGGCAAGTCTGTTCTGCAGGAGAGGATCCAGCTCTTGGAGTCTCTGTTGTTGATTTGGATTATCTTTCGTCAACTCTCTGATGTCTTTGAATGTCTGATTTATTACTCCTAACGCCGTGTTATACGGTTCCAAGTAGTTTTCTTCTCCCGTGATGATAAAGCCGCGCTGACCTGTCTCAGCGTCCTTCACTGCAGAGAGCAAGCGTTCAAGATTTGTCAGGACTTGACGGGTGTGCGCTACCCAGGTCGCAGTTTCAATCAGACGGTTCGTACTGCGATACGCAACCACGCCGATGACAATCACCCCCACCAGAGCGAGGGCAAATCCACTGCTGATTTTTGTTCCGATTGTCCATTTCATATCCTAGTTCCCTTTGAATCTCTTCTAGGTTAGGTTACGTATCCGTTGGATCACAAATGGTGATTTTCGGGTCCCCCGGAAGTTTAGCCGCCTCTAAGCCAATCACACGGTTGGCGTTCACTCCTTT
>CAZUFQ010000251.1:0-4288 GCA_964618735.1 uncultured Enterobacteriaceae bacterium | reverse complement strand
CTGATTTTTTTTCTTTTTGTCCATTTTCTCTCATTGTTTCCTTCACATCTCTTCCATAGGTTAGATGTCTACGGTGTCATAAATGTTGATTTGCGGGTCCGCCAGAAGTTTAGCCGCCTCTAAGACAATCAACCGGTTGGCGGTCACTCCTTTGAGATATTCCGCCCGGACTCCGGTTAGCGTCGGTAGCGAACGCTGCAGTTCACTCAACGGAACATGCCTCACCGTGAAAACGACGTCGGCAAGAACGCCGAACTCCATTTGCCCGTTGCTGATGATGATGACTTTGTTAAGGTCGGTCAGTCCCTTTTCCGGAAGATCGAAGAACTTTTTTAGATCGACGACTGAAACGATCTGCCCGCGCACATTCATGACGCCGGCCAGGAATGCCGGCGCGCTGGGTAAGAACGTGAGTTCCTTCAATGGACACACTTCACGAACAAAGGATGATTCGACGGCATATCTTTCGTACGCCAAAAGGAATTCAACAACCTCTACTTGTTCCTGATCGTTTCTCTCTTCTTCTGGGGCCCGCGCTAGAGCGTGAGCTCTGGCTTTCAGAATATGCTTCTTTCCCTCAAGGGTGGGGGTGATCCCTCGCTCAAGGGCCGCTCTAGCGAGATCGAGCCGACGGTGAATTTCCTGCCAGTCGATGCGTCGCTGCGGCGCGCCAGCCGCAGTTTTCGTTGCTTCGTTCATAATGCATGCTCTCTAGTCATGGTTGACTGAATCATTTCCCTGAGCTGTCTAGCGGTTAAACCGTCAGATTGGGGCAGCACTTCATCGTCTTGATGGCGTTGCAGGAGTTGAAGCGTCGTGAGGAATTGCTTGTCGGCTTCCTGAAACCTCTGTTGGCGTAGCGCGAGATTGCCCAGCGCAAAATAGGCAAGCACAAAATCGGGATCGAGATAGAGCGCTCGTTTCAGAGCGACAAGGGTTTCTGCAATTGCTCCCTGTTCCTGGAGAATCATCGCATGAAGATAATGCAACCCTGCGTCGAGTTTGTTAATAGCAATGGCTTTTTCTGCCCACTGGAGTGCTTCGGCGAGTTCCCCGAGGTTAGCGTAGGCGCGTGCTAACAGAGCCACACTTTCCGCTGTTCCTGCAAAACTCTCGCAATTGGTCTTCAATTTCCGAGCCGCTTCGAGGTAGTCCCCCTGTGCAAATAGCGCCAATGCCTCTTGATAAAGCATTGATTGGGTTTCAGTCGTTGACGACGCTTCTGCTGTTTGTGGCATAGGCTCCACAGAAGGTTGCGCAAGAGAAACAGGCGGCAGGGGAGGTGGAGTAACACTAGAGGTTGGCCAAATTGATGAAGACGAAGTTTGCGTTTCTTCCTCACACGAGGCAGCTGTTATCGTTCCTGAAGAGAGAGCTGTTAATGCAGGCGAGTCCTTGTCCTTTTTCCTATAGAGGGTTGCCCCTACAAAATGGATCGGCGCGAATAATGGTGAAAAGAGCTGAGAAGAAGCTTCGGTGGGACTGACAATAAGCCAGCCTCCATCCACTAACGACCGGTGGAAATTGCGAATTACTCTCTGAGCACGCTCCGGCGCGAAATACATCAATACATTGCGGCAAAAAATCAGGTCTAATGCATTCGTATTGTTGGAGAGGGAGGGATAAGTGTCTTCCGCCAGGTTGAGGTACGAGAACGTCACCATTGCCTTAATGCGGGGCAGAATTTCAAAACGATGGACGCCGACCGGTGCGAAATAGCGTTCGTTGAGCCATGGCGGGGCGTCGCGGAACGACCATTCGCCAAAAACGCCTTCCGCGGCCTTCTGCAGGAAGCGAGGATTAATGTCCGTACCGAGGATGGAGATATGCCATTGGCGCGGATCAGGTAAGAGTCGATCGAGCAAAATCGCAATGGAATACGGCTCTTCTCCCGTACAACAGCCCGGGCTCCAAATTCCCAGATGCGGTTCAACCCCTTGCCTGGCGCGCATCAATTCCGGCAGGATGTGGTCGCCGAGGATGGCGAAACTGCGCTTCTCACGAAGGAAATAGGTTTCCCCAACGGTGAGATTGCCGGCTAAGATTTCGATCTGTTTCCTTGTAAGCGGCGCCGACAACAGCCACTGGGCGTACGATTCTACATTTGCAGCCCCAAACTCACGTGTCGCTGACTGGAGACCTCTCTCCAAATCACGCCAGCGCTCCCGCGGAAAATGCAGACCCATGTGACTGACGACAAATTCGCTGAGTTGGGAAAGCAGTTGGTCTGAAAGGCCGTGAGTCATCCTTGACTCCTCTACTGGTTTTCCTTTGCGTCTACGGACGAGAGAAGAGAAACAATCCCCTCCTCACTTCTCTCTATCAATTATCACTTGTGCGGGAACAATGTGCTGCTCGCGTAGGCGAACATCCAGGGCCGGAGTAAGTAGCACAAGTATACTCGTGAGTAATTACTCTAGGTTGGCGTCATTGCTTGCTCCAGTGTTTTCTCCTCTTCGAGAGAGAGAAACGTATCCAGATCGTGGATGAGAATTAACCCGTCCTCCCGCTTCGCTACGCCTTCGACATATTTGAGATCAGGAAGAATCCCATCGGCTGCGGCTAGTTCTTCTTTCCAATACTCTACCACACCGCTAACTGCGTCGGCCACCAGCGCGACGGTCCGCTTGGCCGTACGCGCAATGATCAAATGATCGCTGAGGATAACTTCCCGATCTGGCAGAAAGAACCGCTTCCGCATATTGACAACTGGAATCACCTGTCCGCGAACGTTGACGACGCCGAGAACTATTTCGGGAGCATTGGGTAACAGAGTAATTTCCACGATCCGAACAATGCGTTCGACTACAGAAAGACGCAGGGCGTAACGCTGTTCGTCCAGATTGAATACAATCATTGATGCTTGCACAGGTTTGAAAAACTCTCCTTGGACAGACAAGGATCTTCTACAGGGAAAACAGACCAAGCTGTGGATGCACAATGTCTACGTTTTCTCCTCTCCCTTGAGGGGAGAGGAGACAGGAGAGGGTGTTGAAAGCAGGGTTTCCCCTCACCCTGGCCCTCTCCCCCAAGGGGCGAGGACGCTGCAAACCATTCTTTCTTGTCCATTTACCACCCCGCATCTTGCTGTGGCGTTTCTATAGATGCTATCTGGCCTCACATTCATGACAGTCCGGTTTGTGTAGCGTTAGCCGTCAACTCGGCAAGCGCAAGCCGTAGTTCGCGAAGCTTGGGCGGTTTGCTGAGGACCCGATCGACATGAGGCGGGATGTCTCCTTCGGCCTCCAAGCGTTGGCCCCAGCCCGTCAGAAGGATCACAGGCGTCCGCGGCGCTGCTGCCTTGAGGGCCGCCGCTACCCGGCGGCCATCGACGTACGGCATCCCCAGATCGGTAATGACTATTGCAAACGGCTCCCCCCGCTGCACCGCCGCCTCGAACACTTCAATGCCGTTCTTTCCACCGTTCGCGGCTACCACCACGTGCCCGTCGCTTTCCAAGGTGTCTTGCAGAGATCTGAGGAGCAGCGGGTCATCGTCTACGATAAGGATGCGTAGCCGAGACGGGGCTTGCACGCGAGCTTCAGGGAGGGGCGCGTCCGGCGCTACGGCTACGGGCGCCGCGAAAATGAGCCGCATGGTCGTGCCCTTGCCCACCTCCCTCTCAATCCCCAGCTCCGCGCCGTGACGTTGGACGATGCCATAAACCATCGCCAACCCCAGGCCGGTGCCGCGTTCGCCCTTGGTGGTGAAAAACGGCTCCAGACAACGCCGCCGGGTTTCGTCGTCCATCCCTACCCCTGTGTCACAGACTTCTATTTGTACGTGAGGGATAGCGCTAGAGGCGTTCACAGACTGCGTAACCGACACGACGCGCCTCCGCAGGGTGAGCGTTCCACCTTCGGGCATGGCGTCGACAGCGTTGAAGACGAGGTTAATGAGGGCTTCGCGCAGTTCGCTCTCTACTCCCATGATCGTGAGCGGGACTGGCGCCAGATCTGTGTGCAGGTCGATGACCACGCCCCGTTGCTGCGGGATGTCGCTCCACCGAGCGCGCGTGAGGTCAATGACCTGCGGCACTAACCGAGTCAGATTGACTTCCCTCAGAGCTAACTGCGTTTCGTGCTGGCGATAGAACTCGCGCATGCGCGAAATCGTGTGCGCCACGTCCTCAATGGCGCGTTGGATGGTGACTAGATAGTCCCGCGCCCGCTCGCTCAAGTTCGGCTCCCACTCCAAGAGGGATTCAGTGTAGAGGGCGACGGGCGAGATCGCGTTGTTAATGTCGTGAGCAATGCCGCTGGCCATCTGCCCCAGCGCCCGCAGACGC
>CAZUFQ010000250.1:0-8631 GCA_964618735.1 uncultured Enterobacteriaceae bacterium | reverse complement strand
GCGCGATCTGCGGATACAGGGGGTTGCCGACGAGCTTGTACCCCGGATTCACATTCGGGCTGCCAATAATGACCACGTCGTAAGTCTTGTCGCCTTCCTTCACTTTCATAGTCCACGTCGTGCAGCCCTTCGTATGTCCGGGCGTCAGATGCGCGACAAGCACCGCGTTCCCAAGCTTCACCTTCTCACCATCGTGCAGAACATGATCGACCTTCGTGGCCGGATAGAGCGCACTTGGGGTGTTGCCGTACTGAAAATCACTCTTGCCTCCAGACTCGACGACGGGCGCATCGGCGTCCATCACCATATACTTTGCTCCAGTCAGCTGTTTGATCAGGGCGCTGCCGGCAGCGTGATCCCAGTGCGCATGGCTGATTAAGAGAATCTTGATGTCGCTAAACTTAAATCCGAGCTTCTCAACGCTGGCTTGAAGGAGTGGCGCGTTGGCTTCGAGGTCGCTGTTAATCAGGATGTGCCCCTCCCCCGTCGTGATCAAATAGTTGGCCAGCCCTTTGCTGCCGACGTAGTAAAGATTGTCAGCAATGCGGAAAGGCGGAAAGGGCTCGGTCCACTCAGGGCTAGTCTGCGCTACTGCACAGCCTGTGAAAACTAGGACGGTGAGCAGCGCCCTGAACAGCATGTTCGGTACACGGCGCCAGTCGTAGTGGTGCGTCATATTGTTGCCCTCCAAGCTGCGGAGACTTTCCGGTGTCCACAGTTCTTCTGCAGCCTCGTTAGATCTGGCGGGCTAGCGCTCTCCGGTCACCGTTCGTCGCCTCAACTGAGAGTATTCATGTTCATCCCAAACCGCAAGCGGGCGGCGGTTCAACCAATACGACGAAGAATCGTCATATTCTAAAGGCGTGCTCAATGAGAGAAGAAGGAGGAACATAGGCATGAATAGTACTTACAAGCAGCACTTGGCGGCAAACCCGATCAAAAGCCCTCTTGGCCAGACAAGCGTCTGGAGCTTGCTCTTTGGAGTGGGCGTACTCCTGTGGGGAGCGGCTGTCACGGTGACGCCCCAGGGGAAAGCCTGGGCTGAGCAGCCAGGCGCGTGTCGGCAAGAGATTCAGCAGCTCTGCGCCGCAGCGGAACACGGGCCAGCGCGGCAGGCATGTATCAAACAGAACTTCGAAAAGCTTTCTCCCTCGTGTCAGGAGAAAATCCGCGCCCGTTGGGAAAAGCACAGCCAAAAGGCCGCCCCGGAAGAGGGGCCAGCTCAGAAATAGAGCTTTACCGGTCGCACTACCCGATGAGAGGGCTAACTCATGAGCTTCGAATCAGCAGAGCGTCCAGCGCGGATTGCGGTGGTGGAGGACAATGAAGCCGATGTATACCTGCTGCAGAAAGCCTTGCAACGTGCTCAGGTCAACCATGAATTCTACCATCTTCCTGATGGAGAGGCCGCGCTGCACTTTTTCTGCCGGCAGGCCCCCTACCAGAATGCCCTCCGTCCTGATCTGCTGGTCTTGGATCTCCATTTGCCCCGCATTGACGGCCCTCAGATGCTGCAACAGTTGCGAAAAAGTGACGTCCTCCACCAGATTCCGGTCATTGCCCTCACCGCCTCCAGCGCCCCGTACACCCGCGCGGTCATGGAAGCGTTAGGCGTCGACTACTATGTCGTCAAATCGTTCAATATAGAGCTGTATATGCAGATTGGTCAGCTCATCAAAGAGATACTGACGGGAAAACAGAGCAAGGAGAGCTAAGACGAATCGGACCCGCCAAAGGGCTTGATGAATCAAGCCCCTATACTTTGGAACGCAATGACCTGTCGTTGCCAAGATGCATCCGCCCGCGGGAAATTGCACTATTACCTGCCTGGGGCCTCCTTGCTTGGCGGTGCCGACTCCTGGGCGAGTATCGACGCGTATCTGCAGCAGATTTCGAGAGAGAACCATACTACAACGTGGGATCTTTGAAGAAATCCGTGTCGTTTGGAACGATCACCGAGCGCCCATCAATCGAGAACAAGAAAGTGTTAAGGTTCGAGCGCTGGGTGGAATTAAGCCTAGTTTGGATCGTTCCTCCGCTCGGTAGTCCGTGCATCACGAAGACATCGGACAGGGTTTGAGCCCCACCGTTATGGAAGTAGGGCGCGCTGTTGCCGACACCAAGCAGCGAGGGCGTATTGAAACCCAGCGCGCCGAGCGGAGCCTGGCCATTTTGGCGGATCTCGATGGGATTGGCCGGATTAAACGTGCCGACACTGTCCAAGAACTTGAGCGTAGAGGGATCTACTTTGGCATCGCTGTACGAGACGGTTTGATTAGCGGTAACAGTGAGCCCTGGGTCGCGCGCGGAGCCGCCCGCAGCAAACGCCTTGTCCAAGGTGGGGTTGTTGAGATAGATCACCTGGCTCTTAGTCCATTTAGCCCCACCGTGGCACGAGGCGCAGTTTGTCGCGAACACAATGGCGCCTGCCTGGAGAACAGCCGTCGTCGCCTTGAGTCCGTTTAGCGGCCGTATGGTCTGCACCCACAGTGTTTCCATATCCAAGGCGTCGCTGGCGCCTTGGGAGAGACCATGGTCGAAGATTGCGGGGTTGGGAGCGCCGCTGCCGAGCGGCGGGCAGCCGATGGCCGTGTTTGCGCCACCGCCGGCAAAGCCAGTGCCACACTGGACGTTGCGCGAGTTGTTATTGAAGTCGGTGACGCTGTCGCGCGCCGCACTCCAATTGTTGATACGCACATCGTGCGTACCGTTGAACTTGGAGGCGTAGCCGTCAAGGGGAATAGTCTGGCGCGGGCCATCGGGGAAGATCCAGGTCACGCCGTCGGCCAGGCCGCCATCATGGCACGAGGCGCAGGAACTCCAGGCATTACTGGACTGCTTGCCGCGAAAGCTCAAGGGGAGGACGTTCCGAATCGGAGTGTCGTTAAGCCCGTTGTCTGGCACTCCTAAGGCGGTATAAAACACTAGTTTTCCCATCAACCGCGAGTGCTCAAACGTGCCTGGCGTTGGCGGCGTACTAGACTCGACATTGAGCGCAGTGATTGTGTTATTGGACAAGTTCAAGACAGAGACCGACATGTTTACTTCGTTATTGACATAGGCGAACGCGCCCGCATCGTCGACGGCAATGCCTGTAGGGATGTTGCCAGTGCGGAAGCGGACGACGTTGGGCGCATTGATGCTGAGGGCGCCGCCGGGTCCCGTAGGCGTAGCCCTGATCACATAATTACCGCCACGACTGACGAGGTAGTAAGCTTGTCCGTTTATACCGGCATCCATAGCCACGAGATCGTTGCCAAACAGTTTGCCGAGGCTGGCAGTGGGATTGCCCGGCTCCGGTTCAGTCTTGATCTGTGCGTTCAGGTTGACGTGCAAGTTGGCCTGTTGGAGAAGCGTACTCGTATTCACGACGTATACCAGAGCCTGCACGTTAGTATTGAAAAACACCGGCGGTTCAGGCTGGGCGCCGATGTTGGGGAGATAGAGCTTCGTCCCGCGGATCAACGCCGCTTTGAGCTGGTTGGGGAAGACTCCTTGTGGGTCTTGAGCGATAACAGGGTTGTTGGGATCGGAGATGGTGGTATTGGGGCAGAAGGTCTGATTTACCGGATCCGGGTCAGCGGTGAGATTACACAAGGTTTTCCTGTTTGCGGTGAAGCCGGAATTCGCCAGCGCCGACAAGACCGTCGTAGTAACCGCGTCGTGATTGTTGACAGGAAAAGAGAAGACGATTCCTTCTTTGCCGTTGTCGAACCCTTCGCCTGGTCAGTCCTGTATGAGCCGAGCAAAGAACCGGGTGACGAACACTCGGGCGGGGTTGGTGGTGCTGATCGCGATCGCCCCTGGGTTGCTGCCGACTGCGATAGTATCAAGGGTAGTTCGTGTAGCGGGATCAATGGCGCGCACAATACCTGCACCGTAGTTGGCCACATAGAGCACGCTGTTATCCGGAGTGAGGGCGCAAGCGCGCGGCTCGGTTCCGGCCGCGAACGTCGCGACCACCTTATTGGCGGTCAAGGAGACGACCGAAATGGTGCCGTTCTTTGAGTTCGTTACGAACGCCTCATGGCTTACCGAATTGATCGCCACGCAATGAGGCTCCAGCCCCACTGGGACCTCAGCGCGTTTCACTACGCTGCCGCCGGATACGTCGAAAATAGTCACACTGTTCGCTTCGAAGTTGGCGGCAACGAGCACGGTGTTCGACGCGTCGAGGGCGATATTGGTGGAGCGAGTTGGCTTAGCCTCCACCTTCATCGGCAACGTCGCTAGACCGATGAACAACAGGGCTGAGGTGACGCCGAAACGGCAAAGCCGTGGGACACCGCGCACCCGACCATTGCAGTTATTTATTGAGTTTTCCACTGTCAGCCTTCCTCCTTGCCTTGAAACTATCTTCGCTCTTACTCCCGGATTTTGAGAGGGTGCAAACGGTAGGAGGTACGAGTTGCTCTTTACAACTCGGTCCCGCGCAGGTCTCCCCCATCTGCGACCTTCACTGCTACTATAGGCTGAAGCGCATCGGTCGTTCGGTCACGCTAATGGGCTAGCTCTAAACCGAAACGAATCTAGTGTCAAGCCTTTTTTGAGACGAAACAAAGATTTCACACCCGAGACAGGCTCTTCTCGCGAAGACGACATAGACAAGACCCTTTACGACGAGGAGACAAAGCTGGAATACAGAGAGCGACCAGGCGTGGGGCCACAGACATCCTGCGTTGCCGCCACGGAGAAGCAGGACCAGACGCCGACAGTGATATCCCGGGCGATCATCTCTGACGGCATCATGCTCATGTTAACTAGTAGAACTGCCGAGCGGTGTGGCCCCGCCGATGAGTCAATGAAAGAGCCCCGTTCGCGAGAACAATAAGCTCTACAATTCCCCGAGGGCTAATTCTAACCTCTCGGCAGGCCAAGCCCACCATTGCAGTTGATGCAGAGTGCAATGATGCGACTCGGCAAATAAATAAGGGGAGAACCCGACATGTCAACGAGTGTTTTTCTTCCTCGACGATCTTCGTCCTGGGGTGATGCAAATCTCGACTGGAGACTGGTATGATCCAAAAGAACCAGGGGTGGGTGGAAGTGGAAAAGTATAGTGGCGCGTCGCCGCAGGTGACCGCCTTCTCCTCTGAGAACATTGCTTGAGCAGCCAAGGAGATTGCATCATGGGCGTTGAATTCATCGGCATGATTGGGACGCAAGGCGCCTCTGAAATTCATGCTCCAACAGGACCAGCCATTGATCCTGACTACGTCCGGCGCTTTGCGCGTGCGCATGAAGACAGTGGGTTTGATCGCATTCTCATTGGCTACTTTGGGACAGGACCTGACGGGTTCCTCGTCGCTTCGTACGCGGCGTGGGCAACGGAAACGCTCGGCTTAATGTTGGCGCATCGGCCCGGGTTTGTCGCGCCGACGTTGGCTGCCCGTAAACTGGCCACGCTTGATCATTTCAGTTCGGGTCGTCTTGCGGTCCATATTATCTCGGGCGGCAGCGACGAAGAGCAGCGCCGGGATGGCGATTATCTCCCGCACGATGAGCGCTATCGGCGCACCGACGAATATGTTGAGATTCTCAAGTCTATTTGGACAAGTGAGCAACCGCTCGATCATGACGGGACATACTACAGCTTCAGAGGCGCGTTCTCTGACGTCAAACCGTTGCAAAAGCCGTATGTCCCAATCTACTTTGGCGGCTCCTCAGAGGCGGCGATCGCAATCGCGGGCAAACATGCGGATGTCTACGCTTTATGGGGAGAGCCGTTGGACGAGGCTGCACGGACGATCGCGAAAGTTCACGCGGCTGCGGCGCGCCATCAACGGTCCTTGCGCATCAGTTTATCATTGCGGCCGATCCTGGCGCCGACGGAGCAAGAGGCCTGGGCGCGTGCGGAGCACATTATCCAGACGATTCATACGATCCGGGGGAAAGCGATGCTCGGCGCTGCCAACGGTGCACCCCAGAATGTTGGTTCACAACGACTGCTCGCGGCAGCGGAGCGCGGCCGAGTGCTGGACAAGCGACTGTGGACGGAGGTCGCCGCAGCTACCGGGGCGCGCGGGAATACCACCGCCCTGGTCGGAACTCCAACGCAAGTCGCGGAGGCGCTGCTTGACTACTATGATATTGGCGTCACGACATTTCTGATTCGTGGTTTCGATCCGCTTGAAGACGCCATCGATTATGGGCGTGAGTTGATTCCTTTAGTCCACCAGAAGGTCGCTGAGCGAGAAGCAATGGCAGCGCCAAAATCCAGGAATGCAAAGCCCCCGCACGCCCGGTATCGCTCCCCCTCCATCGTGGAGACTACACCTCCATTCAATATGGCAAGAACGAAATAGTAGCCCCTACTAGACTTCTCAAAAGGAACCCGAGACCACAGACTGCTTCGATATAAGCATTGCCAGTGGGGCCGGGTTCCAAAACGGCTATCTGTAGTGCGGAAACAATCCTCGGCGTGTTCTAGGGAATACTCCAATACTTCGTTCACTGAATATTTGGCTATAGATTCTTGGCTCTGACGCTTCTGCTTCTCAACCCAGCAACTTTTGAGGACGCAAAAGGCGCAGTTCGATTTCTCCCCTTGCTCTACAGCGAGAGTTCATCACAAGTTGACAACACCCTCGTTGCGCTTAGCATGATACGAAGAGCTTTCACTTTATTTTTCGGAGAGGGTGCAAGCTAAGGAGAAACTTGCATGCAGGTCCTCGTGACCGGGGCAACCGGCTTCCTTGGTTCTCATCTTGTGCCTTACCTTCTGTCTCAAGGACATACGGTGCGTAGAATGACGCGTCGCCCTCAGTTGCCTGACGATAGCGTCTGGCAGCCGGCGCGAGGAGAGATAGATCGGGCGGCGTTGCGATGGGCTGAGGTCATTATTCACTTAGCTGGCGAAAGCCTAGGAGAGGGTCGGTGGACGCTGGCAAAGAAACAGCGGATTCGCGCCAGCCGGGTGCAGAGCACCCAGCTGCTCTGTACAGCGCTCGCTAGTGTCGAGCCTGGCCCCCGAGTGTTACTCAGCGCTTCGGCCATGGGGTACTATGGGGACCGTAACGATGAGCTCCTCACTGAACAGAGTCCTAGCGGGACAGGGTTCTTGGCCGAGGTCTGCCGTCAGTGGGAAGCGGCAACGATCCCCGCTCAACAAGCGGGGATCCGCACGGTATGTCTCCGCCAAGGCTTAGTGCTGGCCACTGACGGCGGGACGTTACAACACGCGCTGCGGTTGGGCCCGCTGGGCGTGGGGCTACGGGTAGGGCAGGGGAGACAATACTGGAGCTGGATTTCGCTGCCTGATTGGTTAGCGGTGATCCACCATTGCATGTCCACGTCCACTCTCAACGCCCCAGTCAACGCGGTGGCTCCAACACCTGTCACGAATGCAGAATTTGCCTCGACGCTTGCGACCCTGACGCAGCGACCGCTTCTGCCTCCGGTTCCTGCATTTGCCGCTCGCCTCGTCCTTGGTGAGTTTGCTGAGGAGGTGGTGTTAGCCAGCGCGCGTGTGGTCCCCACGTGCTTACTCGCCAGCGGCTACCGGTTTCAGCACTCCACGCTCAAGGAAGCGCTGCGGGCGCTCCTCGGGTCGGAGATACGATAATAACATTCCGTTAGTTCATAGCGGACTCTACCAATTGCAACTTAGAAGAAGCGATTGCGCGGGCGCGGCAACCCAAGATTCTCGCGCAACGTCTTTCCTTCGTATTCCCGGCGGAAGATTTCGCGTCGCTGCAGTTCCGGCACTACACGATCAACGAAGTCGTCGAGCCCGCCCGGTAGATACGGGAACATCACATTGAAGCCGTCACACGCATCAGTCAGGAGCCATTCCTCCATCTGGTCGGCGATCATGCTCGGCGTGCCGACGAAGGCCAGGCCACTATAGCCGCCGACACGCTGCGCCAGTTGCCGCACCGTCAAATGCTCCCGCCGCGCCAGCTCCACGACTCTCTCCCGTCCACTCTTGCTGGAGTTGCTTTCGGGAATTTCTGGCAGTGGCCCGTCCGGATCGAAGCCCGACGCATCATGGCCGAGCGCTATCGAGAGCGAAGCGATGGCGCTATCGTAATGGACGAGACTGTCGAGTCGCGCCCGCTTCTCCAGCGCTTCGGCGGCTGTTTCTCCCACAACGACAAAGGCTCCTGGTAAAACTTTGAGATGGTCGCGGGGCCGACCAAGCTTCTCCATACGACCTTTGACATCGGCGTAAAAGGCGCGCGCATTGGCAAGGTTGCCTCCGGCTGCAAAGATGACCTCGGCCGTCTCAGCGGCGAGCTGGCGACCCGCTTCCGAAGCGCCAGCCTGCACGATGACCGGCCAGCCCTGAATGGGACGCGCAACATTGAGCGGTCCCCGTACTTTCAGGAACTCTCCCTGGTGGTTGAGGATATGGAGCTTCTCGGGATCGAAATAGACGCCCGTTTCTACGTCACGAAGAAAGGCGTCGTCCGCCCAGCTGTCCCACAGGCCCGTCACGACATCAAAGAACTCGCGTGCGCGTCGATAGCGCTCCCCGTGTTCCACATGTTCCTCACGCCCGAAATTCATCGCCTCATCGGGATTGCCGGAAGTCACTACGTTCCAGCCCGCCCGCCCGCCACTGAGGTGATCCAGCGAGGCGAATTTACGCGCGACATGATAGGGCTCGTTATACGTCGTCGAGGCGGT